>JAADCW010000049.1 GCA_013154225.1 Chloroflexota bacterium | reverse complement strand
CGGGTTCCAGCCTTGCCCGCCCCTCTCTGGCGGTTGCCACCAGCCTACTTTCCTCCGTCTTCGCCGTTGGCTTAATTGTGCCCGAAAACGGTGGCTTGTCAAGGGTTTGTGTCGCTCTGGGCACGGATCGGTCGCGCGCGTGCCCAAAAAGGAGAATAAAACGCCCTTACGGGGGTGTGCCGTTGGTTAGAGTTTGGGGAGCACAATCCCGCCTTGGCGTTGATATTTGCCCTTTTTGTCCGCGTAAGAAACGCTGCATTCCTCGTCGGCCTCAAAGAAAATCATTTGGGCAATGCCTTCGTTGGCGTAGATCTTGGCCGGCAAAGGGGTGGTGTTGGAAATTTCCAGGGTGACGTACCCTTCCCATTCGGGTTCCAGAGGCGTCACGTTGACGATGATGCCACAGCGCGCGTAGGTGGATTTGCCCACGCACAAGGTGAGTACCCCACGAGGGATGCGGAAGTATTCCACGGTGCGGGCTAAGGCGAAGGAATTGGGAGGAATGACGCAGACATCGCCTTTGAAGTCCACCATGGAGCGGGTGTCAAACCCTTTGGGATCCACAACAGTGGAATACACATTGGTGAAGATTTTGAATTCGTCGGCCACGCGCACATCGTAGCCGTAAGAGGAAACGCCGTAAGAGAGGACGCCGTCGCGCACTTGGTTTTCGACAAAGGGTTCAATCATGCCGTGTTCCAGCGCCATTTTGCGAATCCAATGGTCGGGTTTCAAGCCCATAATAGCCTCCCAATAAAAAGATGCCTTCAGTATAGCCGCGGGATAACCACCGGTCAAGCGCTTGGCGTGAATTTGAGGCAAGATACGGAGATGCGTGGTACACTTCAGGGCTCCTGGCAAGAGGTTTTGAGAACTTTTGCAAGCCGCGCGTGGCTGGCAAAACGAGCGTGCTAAAAAACTTGCGTTTCGCTTAAAAAATTTACATCTTTGGAAATACCTCTTGCCAATTCTGTTTGGACGTGCTACAATCCACTTCCCCAAAATACAGGGCGCGCAGCCCTGGAAGCCCCCAGATATGGCGGTATGCCTTATGCGTTGTCCTTTTTGTGGTCATGAGCAAAGTCGCGTGGTAGATACCATGCACGACAAGCAAGGGGGAATCCGCCGTCGGCGGGAATGTCTGTCGTGTAAGCGGCGTTTTAGCACGTATGAGCGTCCTTTGCTGGCCACACCGCTCATTGTCAAACAAGACGGCACGCGCGAGGAATTCAACCGGGAAAAACTCATCCGCGGTATTCGTATCGCGTGCGCTAAACGACCGGTCTCAGCCACAAGCATCGAGCGGCTGGTTGGCGAAGTGGAATCCAAACTTCAGGCATTGGGCAAGGCTGAAGTTTCTTCGCGTGTGGTTGGGGATATGGTCATCGAGGGGCTGAAACAACTGGATCAAATCGCTTACATTCGGTATGCGATTGTTTACCTGGGCTTGGATGATTTACAGGCCATTCGAGACGAAATAGACCGTTTACTGGAAAACGGTTGACCAGGAGAGCAGCGGCCAGGGGGAAGTCGTCGCCCCGTCTTGCCCGATCTTGGTTGGGTCCTGCTCTCCGAAGCAGCATGGTGCATAACATAACTTTGAGATTTTGCCGGGCAACGCGTGGTTGCCGCGGATAAGAGGTTGTTGTCTTTTCCCTGCTCTTGTAGCGGGTACTTTTTGTGAGGAGGAAGTATGATGGCCACCCAAAAAACTGCCCTGAAGGGCTTGCTGCCCACCCCGCCTTTGCCTAAAGGTCTTCCCAAAGTCAATCTTACCGAAAATGCGTTCAAGGTTTTCATGCGCCGTTATGTGCGCAAAGGCCCTGACGGCCAGCCCGTGGAAACCCCTGAAGAGACCTTCTGGCGGGTGGCTTATCACGTGGCCAAAGCCGAAGGCGAATTTGGCGCCACCGAAAAACAGGTGATGGACCAGGCCAAAACCTTCTACAAATTGTTGGTTGCCAAGCGCTACATTCCCAATTCGCCGACCTGGACAGGGGCCGGTACGCCTTTAGGGCAGTTGGCGGCCTGTTTCGTGTTGCCGATTTCCGATGATATGGGACGGCGTGATTCTGGTATCTTCACCACTTTGCGCAACGCAGCCCTCATTCAGCAGACCGGTGGCGGCAATGGCTTTTCCTTCTCCCGTTTGCGCCCCAAGGGCACCATTGTCAAATCCTCGGCTGGGCAGGCCACCGGGCCGGTGGGCTTCCTGCGGGTGTATGACAAAGCCTTTGGGGAAATCGCCCAAGGCGGCAGCCGCCGTGGTGCCAACATGGCGGTGTTGCGGGTGGATCACCCCGACATCGAGGAATTCATCACGTGCAAAACCGACGAAAACGCCATCACCAACTTCAATATTTCCGTGGGTATCACCGACGCGTTCATGCGCGCGGTGGAAAATGACGAAGAATGGGAACTGCGCTTCCCCGACGTCCTCGACCCGCGCTACGATGATTTTGACGGCACGTTAGAGCAGGCCGAAGATGCGGGCATCCCCATCCGGGTGTACCGCAAGGTGCGGGCCCGCGAACTGTTCGACAAAATCGTGCGGCAAGCCCACCACAACGGCGAGCCTGGTTTGCTCTTCCTTGACACAGCCAACCGCTCCAACCCAGTGCCGCACCTCTACCCCCTGGAAGCCACCAACCCCTGCGGCGAACAGTGGCTGGGCCCCTACGAAAACTGCTGTCTGGGTTCCATCAACCTGGCCCAACACGCGACCAAAGACGGCAAGGTGGATTGGAAAAAACTCCAGGAGACCACCGAACTCGCGGTCCGCTTCCTGGACGACGTGGTGCAGGCCAACGCCTACGTGCCGTCTGTGCCGCAGCTCAAGGAAGCCGCACACCGCGCCCGACGCATCGGTTTGGGTATCATGGGCCTGGCCGACCTGATGTACATCAACGGCGTGCGCTACGGCTCACCCGAAGCCCAAGAATTTGCCGCGCAGGTGATGGAATTCATCCGCTATCACGCCATGCGCACCAGCATCGAACTCGCCAAAGAGCGGGGCCCCTTCCCGGCCATCAAGGGCAGTGTGTACGACCCCGATAATTTGAAATGGGAACCGCCCAAATGGCCTGACTGGCTCGGCGGCAAACCGCAAACCGACTGGGGCCGCCCGCCGCTGGATTGGGATGCCATTGTTGAAGGCATTCGCAAACACGGCATTCGCAACGCGGCCCAAACCACCATCGCACCTACGGGCACGGTTTCCACCATTTCGGGCGTGGAAGGCTACGGCTGTGAGCCGGTGTTCGCACTGGCCTACATCCGCCACGTGGACGACAATGGCAAAGACCTGCAATTGACCTACACCAGCCCCTTGTTCATGGAAGCCCTCAAGAAAGCCGGGTTGGACGAAGAAACCCGCAATTACATCATCGAGCAGGTGCTGGAGCAGGGGACGTGCCAGCACATTCCCGAAGTGCCTGAGCACATCAAGCATACGTTTGTGGTCGCACACGACATCACGGCAGAAGAGCACGTCTATATGCAGGCTGCACTGCAGGTTTTTGTGGACAACAGCATTTCCAAGACCATCAACTTCCCTTCACACGCCACGCCCGACGATGTGGCCAAAGCCTACAAACTCGCGTGGAAACTGGGCATCAAGGGCCTGACCGTGTACGTCACCGGCTCCCGCGACAAGGTGGTGTTGGAAACCAAAGCCACGGCCAAGGCCAAAGGGAAAGACGTCGCACTGGAGACGCCTTCCGTGGCGGCGGCATCCTCGGATGGGCAGCCTCAACAGCCCCGCTTGTGGAACGAGCCCAAAAAGCCGCGCCCCTCGGTGCTCCACGGCTGGACGTATCGCATCGAAACCCCTGTGGGGCGGACGTTTGTCACCATCAACGAAAACGGTGGCAACCAGCCCTTTGAGGTGTTTGTCAACACATCCAAGGCTGGTTCCGAAACCGCGGCAATTTCCGAGGCCATTGGCCGGCTGATTTCTTACATCCTGCGCCTTACTTCCACCGTGGAGCCGCGCGAGCGGCTGTGGGAAGTGTGGCGCCAGTTGAACGGCATCGGCGGCGGACGCTCCGCGGGCTTTGGCCCCAACCGGGTGCGTTCCCTGCCCGATGGCATTGCCCAGGCCATCAAACGCTATTTGGATAAAGAACCCGGCGTGGTGGACCACGACGATGAGGGTGAAAAACACACGTTTGACCTCAATTTGCCTTCGCTGTTGCCCACAGATGGCAATGGCAGTCACCCCCAAGGCGAGGTCGAACCCCTCAAAGTGGCCGCGGCGCAGGCGCAAGAAGGCGCGGCTCAGGCCGAAGAGGAAAAACGCCTGGACATCAACCAGGTGGGCGACATCTGCCCTGAATGTGGCGCGGCCGCGGTGGTTTATACTGAAGGGTGCGCGCGCTGCTACGCGTGCGGTTACAGCGAGTGCAAGTAACCTGAATTGCGGATAAGCCTTGCGGGACATCGCGCTGAGCGAAGCGACCAACGGGAGCGCAGTCGAAGCGCCAAAAAGTGCTTTTTTCTGCGTTTCGACTGCAATTACTTCGCAATCTCCGCTCAACGCGATGGTTTTCCCTTATCCGAAACTCAGGTCAAGTAATGCGTTTGCCCGTGTTTGGGTGAATCCCAGCGCCCTCACGCGGCCCGTGGGTGCCAA
>JAADCW010000110.1 GCA_013154225.1 Chloroflexota bacterium | reverse complement strand
TGGAAATCCATTCGCCTTCTTTGATGACCGTGTCGCCAATGGTCATTTGGCGCTTGTCCAGGTCAATGCGCACGGCAGAAGCGCCCACCACCGCGGGGATACCAAACTGGCGGGCCACCACCGCGGCGTGGGAAGTCGCACCGCCTTCACTGGTGAGAATACCCTGGGAAGCAATCATGCCGTGGACGTCGTCGGGCTTGGTGAACGGCCGCACCATGATGACCTTTTCGCCGTGTTCCTTGGCCATCTTTTCCGCGGTGTCCGCATCGAAATACACCTTACCCACGGCCGCGCCCGGCGAAGCGTTCACGCCCTTGGCCAACATGCGGCCTTCCTTGCGGGCCTTTTCCACTTCCTCGGGGTCAAACTGCGGGTGCAGGAGCGTATCCACCTGTTCAGGAGTGATGCGCATCACGGCCTCTTCCTTGGTGATCAGGCCTTCGTTCACCATGTCCACCGCGATTTTCACCGCGGCCTTGGCAGTGCGCTTACCGTTACGGGTTTGCAGCATCCACAGTTTGCCGCGCTCAATGGTGAATTCCACGTCCTGCATGTCGCGGTAGTGCTTTTCCAGTTTTTCCGCGATGTCCAGGAACTGCTTGTAGGCTTCGGGGAGCTCTTCGGCCATCTTCTGGATGGGCGAAGGCGTGCGGATACCGGCTACCACGTCCTCACCCTGGGCGTTGAGCAGGTATTCGCCCCAGATTTCCTTTTCGCCAGTGCTGGGGTTGCGGGTGAAGGCCACGCCGGTGCCGCTGTCCCAACCCATGTTGCCGAACACCATGGTCACGATGTTGACCGCGGTGCCCAAGTCGTGGGGGATGCCCGCCGCGTTGCGGTAGTCAATGGCGCGCTTGCTGTTCCACGAGCGGAACACAGCTTCCACGGCCAGGCGGAGCTGTTCCAGAGGCTCCTGCGGGAACTCAAAGCCCTTGTGCTCTTTCACAATGGCCTTGAAGCGTTCCACCAGTTCCTTCAGGGCTTCGGCGTCCAGGTCGGTGTCTTCCTTCGCGCCCTTTTCTTCCTTGAGTTTGTCCAGCGCCTCTTCAAAAGCCTCGTCGGGGATCTCCAGCACCACCGAGCCATACATCTGAATCAGGCGGCGGTACGCGTCGTACACGAAGCGTTCGTTTTGGGTGAGTTCCACCATGCCTTTGGCGGTCTCATCGTTGAGGCCAACGTTGAGGATGGTGTCCATCATGCCGGGCATGGAGAACTTCGCGCCGGAGCGCACCGACACCAGCAGGGGATTTTTCGGGTCGCCGAACTTCTTGCCCGTCTGCTCCTCGACAGCCCGGAGGGCTTCCAAGGTCTGCTCCCACATACCTTCGGGGAACTTGCCGCCGCTGTCGTAGTAAGCGTTGCAGGCCTCGGTGGTAATCGTAAAACCAGGCGGCACAGGCACGCCGATACGCGTCATCTCGGCCAGGTTTGCCCCCTTACCGCCCAGCAAACCGCGCACGTCATCCCAATTGCCGCCGACATACTTCTCGGCTTCCTCTACTTCGGTGAAGAGATAAACCCACTTCTTGCTCATTTGTCAACCTCCTTGTCAAAAGCAATAAAAACACGCTCCCCCAACAGCGTGGATTTTCATTTTCCGCTAAAAGTTTACCATACCTTCTTGCCAGTTCCCTTAATCTGTTGTAAAATTGGGGCTTGCAGTTCGCCTTTCGCCGCGATCTGTTTTACCTTCCAAATACCCTCAAAAACCCTCGAACGACTGCTGCCCAAAAAATTCACCTCTGGGAGGATTACCTTGCCGAACATCAAATCTGCTGCCAAGCGCATGCGCCAAAACGAAAAGCGCCGTCTGCGCAACCGCTGGTTCCGCGGCCGCGCGCGCACGTTTAGCAAAAAGGCCATCAAAGCCATGGAAGCCGGCGACGTGGAAACCGCACGCACTTACGTGCAGATGGCCATCAAAGCCCTGGACAAAGCCGCGGAAAAAGGCATCTTGCACAAGAACAACGTTGCTCGCCGTAAAAGCCGCCTGATGAAGCGGCTCCACGCGGCCGAAGCCCAATCGGCCCAGGGCGAGAGCGCATAACGCCCTATGTGCCGCACCTGCTTGCGGGAGCCGTGGTTTGCTACATGGCTTCCGCTTTCTTTTAATTGCGAGTTGCGGAATTGCGAATTAGGTGCGCCGCATCGCAATTCCTAATTCCTCATCCGCAATTCCTAATTCCTCATTCGCAATTCCTAAATTCGTCACTCCTCAGGGCTGCTCATGTTCGAACACGAACTTCACCAAATTACCACCCAAATTCTCAAAATCCTTGCCGAGCAGGGCATTCCCGCGCCCGAAACGCTGGACTGGACGCCCATTCCCTTTTCGGGCACGTGGGGCACGGCCACCAATTTCTTCCGCGTGGCCGCGCAAGAAGCCCGCGCGGGCAAAGCCCCTAAGGGCGTCAAAGTGCCCCAGCGCGCCCAGCAAATCGCGGAAATGGTCGCCGAAGCCCTGGGCACGCCCGAAGGCTTCCAAAAAGTCGAGGCTGTACGCGGTTACCTCAACCTTTACTTTGACCCTGCCATCTACAGCCGCCGCGTGCTGGATACCGCGCTCACCGAACGCGAACGCTTCGGCCATCTTCCTTCACGCGGCCAGCGGGTGATGGTGGAATATTCCCAGCCCAACACCCACAAGGCCTTCCACGTTGGCCACCTGCGCAACGTCATTCTGGGCGAGTCGGTGTGCCGCATCCTGGAAGCCGCGGGCTACGACGTGGTGCGCGCCAACTACATCGGCGACATCGGTCTGCACGTCATCAAGTGGCTGTGGAATTACATCAACTACCACAACGGCGAAGAACCGCCCGCGGAAGAAAAAATCCGCTGGATGGGCGACCTCTACGCGGAAGCCGTCAAGCGGCTGGACGAAAACCCCGAATTGGAAGCCGAAGTGCGCGCCCTCTTCGCTCGCTGGGATGCCCGCGACCCCGAAATCGTCGCGCTGTGGGAGAAAACCCGCCAATGGTCGCTGGAAGGCTTCGACCAGGTGTATGAACGCCTGGGCGTGCACTTCGACCGTGTCTATTTCGAAAGCGAAGTCGAAGAGCCCGGCAAAGAATTGGTAGAAGAGATGATTGCCAAGGGCATCGCCACCGATGAACGCCCCGACGGGCCGGTGGTAGTGCACCTGGATGAACTCCTGGGGCTCAAAAAAGAAACCTATCGGTCTTACGTGGTCTTGCGCTCCGATGGCACCTCGCTCTACGCGACCAAAGACCTGCCCCTCGCGATCCTCAAATTCCAGGAATACCCCGACCTGGCGCGCAGCATCTATGTGATTGACGTCCGCCAGTCCCTCTACATGCAGCAAATCTTCAAAACCCTGGAACTGATGGGCTACCCGTGGGCCGACCGGCTGTATCACCTGGCCTACGAAGTGGTCAACTTGCCGGGCAATGTCACCATGTCGTCGCGGGAAGGCACCGTGGTGCTGTTGGAAGACCTGATGCGGGAAGCCACGGCCCGCGCCCGCGCGGTGGTGGAAGAAAAGAACCCCAGCCTGGACGACGAAACCAAAGCCCGGGTGGCCGAAGCCGTGGGTATGGGTGCCATCAAATACACCATGCTGGCACGCGAAAACACCAAAATCGTAACCTTCGACTGGGATCGCGCCTTGGATTTCAACGGTGTAGCCGCGCCCTACATCCAATACGCGCACGTTCGCGCCAACAGCATTCTGCGTAAAGCCGGCGGACAAATCCCCGAACCCCTTGCCCCCACCCACGAACTGCATCCGGCAGAAGTGGAACTCATTTCTCAACTGGCGCAACTACCCGAAGCCGTGCGCCGTGCAGCCGAAGAGTTCAAACCCCTTCACATTGCCAATCAGGCTTACGACATTGCCAAAGCCTTCAACGATTTTTACAACCAATGCCCGGTGCTCAACACCGACGAGCACATCACCGCATTTCGGCTTCGTTTGGTGGCGGCTTCCAAGTACGCCCTGGCCAATGCCTTACGACTTTTGGCCATTGACGCCCCCGAGCGCATGTAGTTCCAACGCCCAAGTGTTGCACTTGGGCGTTTTTCTTCTCTTTATCCTGCATTTCCAATCCCTCTTATGGAGGTAACCATGTCTCCCATTCGTACCATCATCATGGGCGCAGCAGGACGAGATTTCCACAACTTCAACGTTTTCTTCCGCGACAACCCGGACTACGAAGTGGTGGCCTTCACCGCAACGCAAATTCCCAACATCGAAGGCCGCATTTACCCGCCCGAACTCGCGGGCAAACAGTATCCCAAAGGCATTCCCATTTACCCGGAAAGCGAACTCACCCACCTCATCAAGGAACTCCAGGCCGACCAGGTGGTGTTCGCTTACAGCGACGTGCCCCACGAATACGTCATGCACAAAGCCTCGGAAGTCATTGCCGCGGGCGCGGATTTCCGCCTGATGGGCTTGAAAACCACCCAGGTCCAATCGTCCAAACCGGTGGTTTCCATCGGCGCGGTGCGCACCGGCTGCGGCAAAAGCCAAACCACCCGGCGGGTTTCCCTGATTTTGCGCGACATGGGCTATCAGGTCGCGGTGATCCGCCACCCCATGCCCTACGGCAACCTGGTCGAGCAGGCCGTGCAGCGCTTTGCTACATATGAAGACCTAGACAAATACAAATGCACCATCGAAGAGCGGGAAGAATACGAGCCGCACATTGACAACGGCATGATTGTGTTCGCGGGCGTGGACTACGA
>JAADCW010000177.1 GCA_013154225.1 Chloroflexota bacterium | reverse complement strand
TCCCGCTCGGCACGGTCGGGCAGGCGGATGGGTTCAACCATCTTGATGCGGAAGGGTTCAGGGGGATGCTTGGGCATGGATTCTCTCCAAAGCAGGGGGTGGAGGAAACAGGGGACAGGGTGATGATACTTCCTTATTTTGCCCCATTTTGTGGCTTTATGCAAGCGCGGCGCCCGCGGGGGTTGGAAAGAGGCGCCCAGGGAGGGGTTCACGGCAATTGCTGGACCTCGGCGGGCCTAACGCAGAAAAACTTTGGCCTAAGCGCGGTAAAATAGGTTCATGCGCAACGTCACCAAAGCCGTGGGCTACGTGCTGGTGCTGGTAGGTGTGATAGGCTTGGGGTGGGGATTGTGGCCGCAGCCTACGCAAACATGGCACAATACGGCCAACGGTGTAGCGATGACGTTTCGAGCGCCAACGGTGATGCGGCGGGGGGAGGCTGTTTCAGCTCAGATGCACTTAGCCCTTGCTGACCAACCTGCCACGTCTGCTCCCCTGCACTTTGAAATTCAGTTGGTAACCAATGGGTTTGCTGTTTCGCCAGAAGGCTTGCTGACCCTGACTTTGGCGCCCGGCCAGCAAGCCGATTTGGCGTGGCAGTTGCAAGGCGATACTTCGGGAGACTTCCAAGGCGCGTTGTGGGTGTATCGGTTGTTGCCCGATGGCAGCACCGAAGCCCTTTTCAATCATCCTTTGCGCGTCCGAGTCATCAGCCTGCTGGGTTTGGGAGGTCAGCAGGCCCGACTCTTGGGCGTGTTTGCGCTAACCCTGGCTGGCCTTTTATACTTTTATCAGCGTTCGGAACGCACGTAACCTGCAAGGAGGAAAACATGACCCGCTTCGTTGATCTTTCGGCCCCCATCGCACCCAGCCCAGAAGGCACGCCGCCGTTTTTGAAGGTGGAAATTGAATACCACGACCACAAGGCCGGGGCTGCCCAGGCGCAGGCTTTGCTCAAGGTGCCGCCCAGCCTGTTCCGTAACGGTGAAGGTTGGGCAACCGAGACCATCACCCGCTTGGGCACCCACGACAGCACCCACGTGGACGCGCCGTATCATTACAACAGTGTGATCCAGGGCAAACCAGCTCAAACCATTGACCAGTTGCCTTTGGAGTGGTTTTTCAGCGATGGCGTTGTGTTGGATATGACCCACAAGGAAAAAGGCAACCCGGTTACGGTGGAAGACATCCAAAAGGAACTCGCCCGCATTGGCTACACCCTCAAGCCGTTGGATATCGTGTTGGTGCGCACTGGGCAGGACAAATTCTACGACGCGCCCGACTATCTTTTCCGTGGCCCTGGTGTGACCGCGGAGGCCACGGTGTGGCTGTATGAGCAGGGCGTGCGGGTGATGGGCATTGACGCCTGGGGATGGGACGAGCCTTTAGACCTGCAAGCCCAAAAAGCGTTGAAAGAAGGCAAGCCAGGCATCTTTTGGGCTGCCCATCAAGTTGATTTGCCCTACGCACAGATTGAGCGGCTGGTCAACCTGGACCAACTGCCGCCGCATGGTTTCAAGGTGGCCTGCTTCCCGCTGAAGATCAAAGGCGGCAGTGCAGGCCCAGCACGCGTTGTTGCGATTTTGGAGTAGGATCATGAAACTGCGTCTTGTGCGCCTTACCGACCCAGAGCCCGCGTATTCAGTGGCTTTTGAGCATCGCGGCTATTGGATTCCCATTCGGCCTGCTCTGGCGCGGTTAGGTGAGGAAAAGTTCTCTGCCCTGACCAGCGTGGCCGATGATGTGATTGCGTTTTTGCAAGCCGGCGAACCGGCTCGCGAAGCGGCCTTGCGGCTGGCCGAAAAGGTGGCGGCTGAAGGCGTGACGTTTGGCGAAACCTATGACCCCGCGCCCATTTTGCCGTTCCGCCCCCTTTCTTTCCGCGATTTCATGCTCTACGAACAGCACGTCATTGCCGCGGGCAAGGGGCTGGCGCGGCGTTTCCTGCCCAGCAAATGGAAGGCGCTGGCCTTTTATGAGCGTGTGACCGGAAAGCCGCACCCCAAACTGCGCCCCAAGCCGATTTGGTATGAAAAGCCCATCTATTACATGGGTAGCCATATCAATTTCTACACCGAAGGCGATACCATCCCTTGGCCGAGTTATACCCGTGCTTTGGATTATGAACTGGAACTCGGCGTTGTGATCGCACACCCGATTTACAACGCCACCCCGCAGGAAGCGCTGGAGGCCATTGGTGGCTTTGTGGTCATCAACGACTTCAGCGCCCGCGATGTGCAGTATCCAGAAATGACCAGCGGCTTTGGACCTGTGAAAGCCAAAAACTTTGCCAATGGGATGAGCATGACCGTGGTGACCGCGGACGAGATTTTGCCCAAAGTGGAAAATCTGCGGGTCAAGGTAACGGTTAACGGCGAAACCTGGGGCGAAGGCACCACGGCAGGTCCACAGCACAGCCTGGGTGAGATGGTGGCGTATGCTTCCTTGGGTGAGAAAGTGCTTCCTGGGGAAGTGATGGCCACGGGTACGATTCCCGGTTGCAGTGGCATGGAAACCGGCCAGTGGCTTTCCCCAGACGATGAAATCGTGCTGGAAATCGAAGACGTAGGCACCCTGCGCAACGTGATTGGTCAGCCAGGGTGAGAAGCAAGAAGAGCACATAGGCTCTTTTGAGGAGGTTCCGTTGACAAAAGCCGCTTTTCCCTCTTTTGGCGCGCGCCAAACCCGTCTGCTGCAACGTCTCACCGAGGTTGTGGCGGTTTCCGGCGACGAAGGCGCGGTGCGGGAAATCGTGCTGGAGCAAGTCCGCCCGTTGGCCGACGAGGTGCGGATTGATGCTTTGGGGAACGTCTTGGCCATCAAGCGCGGCAGTGGCAAAAATCGCCTGCGGGTGATGCTGGCCGCGCACATGGACGAAGTGGGCTTTATGCTCACCCGAGACGAAGGCAAAGGACTGTTTCGCTTTGGCAAAGTGGGCGGGCTGGATAACCGCAATCTGTTGGGAAAGGCTGTTTGGGTAGGCCCTGAGCGCATTCCCGGCGTGATTGGTACGGCGCCCATTCACCTGACCACCCGCGAAGCCCGCCGCCGCACCCCCGACGTGGACGCGTTGCGGATTGACGTGGGCCCTGAACACGCCAGCAAGGTCAAGCCGGGGATGCGGGCGACGTTTGCCACCACGTACCGCCGCATGGGCCCCAGCATCCGTGCCAAGGCTTTGGATGACCGCCTGGGTGTGGCTACCCTGATCGAACTTCTGCGCCATGCGCTGCCCAACGTGGACCTGATGGCCGCGTTTACCGTGCAGGAAGAAATTGGCCTGCGGGGCGCGCAGGTAGCGGCTTTTGCCCTGGAGCCGGATTTGGCCTTTGTGTTGGATTGTACCCACGCGCTGGATTTGCCCGATGAGGATGGCAAACCCAACACCCGCTACAACACGCGCTTGGGGCATGGCCCCGCGATTTACACCGCAGACCGGGCCACGTTGTCCGACCCGCGGCTCATCCAGCATCTGGTGGAAACCGCGGAGGCAGAGGGCATTCCCTATCAATTTCGTCAGGCTGGCGGCGGCGCGACCGACGCGGGTGCCATTCACAAACAGCACGGCGGCATTCCCAGCGTGTCGGTTTCTACGCCTGCCCGTTATTTGCACTCCGCGGCTTCCCTCGCTCGGGTAGAAGATTGGAAGCACACGTTCTATTTGGTGTGGGCGGCTTTGCGGCGCTTGAAGCCTTCTGTGCTTCGGCCGCGCTGAGCGCCCTTGTCTGTAAGATAGCGATATAATCAGAAGATGGAAACTCGTTTTTTTCATGGCGATATTTCGCCCAAAGATTTGGCCCAAGCGTTGGTAGCGCATTTTCACCAGCGCGGTGATTTGCGTGTCCAGCAGTTGGGCGACGATGAGCGCATTGTCGTTCAAATTGCCACCAAGGAACGCCCTTCCAAGGGGGGCACCACCGCGCTGAGTGTGTCGTTGCAGAAGGTGGCTGACGGCGTGGCCGTGCAGGTCGGCCAGCAGGAATGGTTGGGCTTGGCCGCTGATCTTGGGGTCACCGCACTGCATGCCCTGCGAAACCCCTGGAGCCTGCTCCAGCGCCTGGACGATTTGGCGCAAGATCTGACCCTGTGGCAGCTTTCCGACCAGGTTTGGGAAGTGCTGGAAGCCACTGCCGAAACCATGCACGCCAGCCAATCGTTGGACGAGCGTTTGAGCGGCGTGACGTGCCCTTACTGCGGCACGTTCAACCCGGTGGGCGCGGGGCGGTGTGAGGCTTGCGGCGCGCCTTTGGGCGACGTTCAGCCGCGAACATGCCCCAAGTGCGGCTTTGTGTTGTTGCCTAAAGAGATCGTGTGCCCCAACTGCGGCACACCGGTGTTGTAGGCGCTGGGCCTGCCCGCGCGACCCACGCGGCCAAACCGCCTTTGGCCGCTTCCTTTGAGCATGGATGAGTTTTGAGAGGTTTGGAGCCTTGTGATGAAAAATCTTCTCCGTCAGTTGACCCAAATCGTAAGCCCCTCAGGGTACGAGCATCAGATTCGAGAGGCTGTCCGTGAGTTGGTGACGCCTTACGCTGACGATGTTCGCACCGATGCTTTGGGCAACCTGATTGTGCGCAAGGGGGCAGTGGGGCAAGGCAAGCGCATTATGTTGGCTGCCCACATGGACGAAATCGGCGTGATGGTTTCCCACATTGACGAAGAGGGCTTTGCACGCTTTGCCCCCATTGGCGGTGTGCGCCCGGCCTATTGTTTGGGCGGGCGGGTGCGTTTCCTCAATGGCCGGGTAGGGGT
>JAADCW010000169.1 GCA_013154225.1 Chloroflexota bacterium | reverse complement strand
CTGAGCCAGCCACCTTTAGGTTTGTTGTTGGTCGTGGGTTTTTCCAGGCCGGTAAGCAACAGGGTGACGCCCAGGAGGGCGGCGCCAAGCCATTGCAAGGGCGTCAGGCTTTCATGGAGCCACCAATGCGAGAAGGCCAGGGTGACCAGCAGTTCGCCGAGCCCTAACAGCGCGGTTTGCATCCCCCCAATGTGTTTGACGCCCAAAAACAGCGTCAGCCGTGAAAAGAAAGTCACCAGGGTGAGCCCTACCACCGGCCAGAGCATGGCTTTGGTGGTGGGCAACTGCACCGGCCTGATGAGTAAAAAGGCGGGCACCACGACCAAACTCATGGCCATCAGCGTGTAAAGGGTGACCGTAGGCGCTGGGACGTCGAAGAGCACCCGTTGGTTGATGGGGAGGTGGAGGGCGTAGAGAGCCGCGGCAACGAGCATCATGCCCATGCCGATGAGGTCCATGCGGTGTGTACCCCCTAAACTCAACAGCGCCACTGCAGGGATGGCAAGGGTAATTCTTACCAGGGTGAGTTTACTGGGGGGTTGTTTGTCCAACCACAGCCAAAAGGCCACAAAGAGGGGGTAGAGGGAATAAAGCAATTGCCCTACGCCCGCGTCAATGCGCCCCAGCGCGCTGTAATAAAACAGTGAGCCTGTGCCGTTGATGGCGCCAGCCAGCAGGCACCCGACCAACCCCAGGGAATAAATACGCAGGTAAGAGCGCTTGAAGGCCGCAATCAGGCCAAGCAAAAGGAGGAACGCAAAAAGGGTACGCAAGGCCACCACGGCCAGCGGGGGCAAGCCGCTAAGGATGGCTTGCTTCCCAAGAATCGGGGCCATCCCTAAGAAAAATGCGGAGAGGAGGGCGGCGTGAATGCCCTTGTTGCGGCGTCGCATGGTGGCCTTTCTTGTCGTACTGGGCTACACCCCCACCAGGTCAGGCAGGTTAGCCTAACAGCGCACGAATTTCATCCAAAAGTTCATCTGTAAGGAAGTCGCCCTTGAGCATCAGTTTTTCAATTTGCCCACTGAGGCGGCGTTCCTCTTCAGGGGTGAGGGTTTTAGCCGTTACGGCGATGATGGGTATATCCGCGGTATGAGGATCAGAGCGGAGGGTTTCGATGACCTGAAAACCGTCGGTTTTGGGCATCATCAAGTCCAAAAGGATCAGGTCAGGGTGTTCCCTGCGGGCCAGCGCAATGGCTTCTTCGCCGTCGCTGGCCTCGGAAATAGTAAATTCACCTAACGATTGTAACACGCGGCGCAGTAAAATGCGCGCGGGTTCATGGTCGTCCACAATGGCAATGTGGGGTACTTCGCGCGCGGCCAACGTGCTCAGGGCTGAGCGCAGGCCGTCTGCGGGCGGTTCTTCGGCTTCGCCTTCGCCTTTGCTTTGGGCTGAGAGATCCACCTTGCGGATCCAGCGGTTGCCTAAAATGTGGGATTCAATGGGCATAGTGTGTCCGGTGCCGTTGATGACCACCACGTCGTCGGGCTGGATGACGCCCTGCCGGGCCAGTTGGATGACACCGGCCACGGCTACCGCGGTGGCGGGTTCCACCGAGAGCCCTTCCATTTTAGCCAAGATGTGCATCGCGCGGAAGGCCTCTTCGTCGCTTACGCTGGTAAACGTGCCGCCGTGGGTTTTCATGCTGTCGTAGAGCATGGTGTAAACCCGTCCGGGGTCGCCGGTGGCCAGGGTGGCGATGTGGGTGCGGGGCAGGCGCACGGGTTCGGCCACGCGGCGGTCTTGCTTCCAGGCCTGGGCCATGGGCGCACAGCCTTCGCTTTGGATGAGAGCCATCTTGGGCGGGCTTTCCACAAAGCCCATCCATTGGAGCTCTTCGTAAGCCTTGAACACGCCCAGTGGCCCCAGCGCGCCGCTGACCGATTGCACAAACCACGTCGGCGTGCGCCAAGGGAAGCCGTTGCCCGGCGCGCCCAGCCGCTCGGTGAGTTGTTCGCTGATTTCGTAGGCCAGGGTTTTCATGGCCTCAACCGTGGGCAGGGAACGGGCGCCGTTGTCCAGGTAGAGCCCGCGTTGCCGCGCAAACTCCGCGGCCACTTGCTTGGTTTGGTCGTACGTGCCGGTTACTTTGATGACCTGCGCGCCGTAGATGGCCACTTCCCGCATCTTTTCCGCGGGCACCAGGCTGGTGAGGAACGCCCATAATTTGATGCCCGCGCGGGCGGCGTATGCTGCGTAGGCAATGGCAACGTTGCCTGTGGAAGCCACCACCATTTCGGTAATGCCTGCTTCTTTGAGCACGGCAATGGTGACCGCGGCTTGGCGGTCTTTGAACGACGATGTGGGACTTTGGCGCTCGTCTTTGAAGTAGAGATGCGGCAGTTTGAGCATCATGCCCAGTTTGCCCAGGCGGAGCAGGGGCGTTCCCCCTTCGCCCATGGAAATCTCAGGCCGTGGTTGGGCTACGGGCAGGAGTTCGTGATAGCGCCAAAGGTCAAAGGGGCGCTGGGGCAGGGCCGCAGGCAGATAGGAGGCCAGACGGTCATAGTCGTAGCGGGCGGTGCGCCATTCGCTACCGCACTTGGGACACGTGGCTTGCAAAGGCGAAAAAGGCTCGCGATGCCCACAGTCCAGGCATTCGCTGACGACATGGGTGGGGGAAGATGGGGTGTTGCTCATGGTATCTCTCAGGCAAAAGGCAAGATGATGCAGGAAGCCCGCCTTGCTGGGGCTGATGCAAGGGCGAATGGGAAGGCGGCCTTCACCAAAAAACGGCGGTCAATCTCCGCCGTTTTTTTGGTGCGTTGGCCTGGCGTTCGGCAGGGGATGCTGTCGGTATCCTCACAAAAGGTATGCAGGCGCCTTTGGGGGGTGCCGTGCGAAAGCGCAGCGCACCAACCCGCAGGGCCTGGCTGGAGGGCGTTAGGAGGCATCTTCCTCGGGCGGTTGATCCTGGCTGTTGTCGAACTGCTGGAGCAGGTTGCGCAGGTTGGCCAGGAGTTCGTCGGTGCTAAAGGCGCCTTTTTGCAGTAAGCCCTGGGAAGCCGAGTGGAGCCGCGCCAGGTCGCTGGGCGAAAGGTCGGCGGCGGTGTAAACGATTACGGGAAGGTCTTTCCATTCAGGCGTACTGCGGAGGCGTTCCAGCACGGCAAAACCGTCCATCTGCGGCAGGAGCAGGTCCAAAATGATGGCGTCAGGCCGCTGTTCCTGAATTTGTTTCAGGGCTGCGGTGCCGTTTTCTGCCGTGCGGATGTGGTAGGCGCCGATTTCCTCTAACAGCCTGGAGAGTAGGTAGCGGTCGGAAGAGTCGTCTTCTACAATGAGAATGTCTTTGACCATCCCTTGCGGGTCCAGGCGTTTGAGGGCTTTGAGCAAGTCGTCTTCATGGATGGGCTTGGTGAGGTAAGCGGCCGCGCCCAGGCTGAAGCCGCGGTCTTTGTCGTCCACCACGCTGATGATGATGACGGGAATGTCGCGGGTTTCGGGATGTTTCTTGAGTTCGCTCAACACTTGCCAGCCATCGCGCCCCGGCATCATAATGTCGAGCAGGATGGCTACGGGCTTGAGTTCGCGTGCCCGGGCAACAGCCATGTTGGGGTCGGTGAGGGGCACCACCCGATAACCTTCGGGGGTGAGGTAGCGCTGATAGAGGTGGATGACCTGCGGGTCGTCGTCCACCGCGAGCACGATGCGTTCACTGCCCGTTGCAGCCTCTTCAGGGCGGATAACCGGCAGGGTGAAGTAGAAGGTGGAGCCTTTGCCGGGTTCGGATTCCACCCAAATGCGGCCGCCGTGCATTTCAACCAGGTTGCGGGAGATGGAAAGCCCCAGCCCTGTGCCGCCGGTCTTGCGGGTAGGCGAGGCATCCACCTGGGAGAAGGGCTTGAAGAGTTTTTCTTGATCTTCTTTGGCAATACCTGGGCCGGTGTCTTCCACGCCAATGAGCACTTCGGGCAGGCCGTGGGGGCCTTTTTGAAGGCGAGCGAAGACTTTGATGTGGCCTTCTTCGGTAAACTTGGCCGCGTTGGAAATCAGGTTGAGGAGCACCTGCCGCACACGGATGGGGTCTGCGTGGATGATGGGCAGGTTGTCGTCAATTTCTTTGATGAGTTTGACGGGCTTGTCTTTGACCAGGCCCACCGCGGTGGACATGACGCTGTTGACCAGGTCCGCGATGTCCACGTCTTCAAAGGCCAGTTCCATCTTGCCGGCCTCGATTTTGGAGAGGTCGAGGATGTCGTTGATGAGCCCCAGCAGGTGCTGGCCTGCGTTGTAAATGGCTGTGAGGTCTTGTTGTTGCAGTTCGGTGATGGGGCCATCAATGCCTTTGAGGATCACCCGCGAGAAGCCGATGATGGAGTTCAAAGGCGTGCGCAGTTCGTGGCTCATGTTAGCCAGGAATTGGCTCTTGAGCTCGTCTGCGCGGCGCATCTCTTCCAACGCCTGGCGTTCCAGCGCGTAGGCCTGGGCGTTTTCGATGGCCACGGCCAGTTGGGCGGCCAGCAGTTGAAGCATACGCACGGATTCTTCGGAGAAGGCGTTGATTTCGGTGGATTGCACGTCAAGCACGCCGACCAGCCGATTACCTGCGATGAGGGGCACCGCGGCTTCGGCTCGGGTGTCGGGCAACAGGGGATTGGGGCGATGGATTTCGCTGCGCAGAGTGTCGTTGACGATGACCGGTTCCCGCTTGGCCGCGGCTTGCCCCACGGTGGAGCGGGAGCCCACTGCCAGGCGGTGACCGCGCTTGAGCATTTCTTCACCGGCTTTGCCTGTGGATGCCCGAATCACCGCGTAGGTGTTGCTTTCGTCCATCAGGAACACTGAAGCGTGGTAGAACCCAAAGCGCTCGCG
>JAADCW010000209.1 GCA_013154225.1 Chloroflexota bacterium | reverse complement strand
CAACCTCAACCTGCTGGGCACCCGCGAGCCGGAAATTTACGGCGCGGACACCCTGGAAGACATCAACCGCCGCCTGGAAGCCCTCGCGGGAGATCTCGGCGTCACTTTGCGCACGTTCCAAAGCAACAGTGAGGGTGCGCTCATTGACGCGCTGCACGCGGCGCGCACATGGGCCGACGGCGTGGTTTTCAATCCCGGCGGCTACACCCACACATCGGTCGCGCTGCGGGACGCGGTCGCGGCTATCGGCCTGCCGGTGGTGGAGGTGCATCTTTCCAACATCCACGCCCGCGAAGCCTTCCGCCGCGAATCGCTGATTGCGCCCGTGTGCCTGGGTAGCATCAGCGGCTTTGGCTGGCACAGTTACGCGCTGGGGCTGCGGGCGTTGGTCGCTCACTTGAACGCCCAATCCCAAAAATGAACCTTCCCCATTTGGCCGCTTATCTTTTGGTGGCCTGCTACCTTGCCTTTGGCTTCACAAGGGGGCAAAAAGCCCTCCTGCGTTTGCAACGCGTCGGAGGTTATACCATTGGCGTCTGTTTTTTGCTCCCTTACCTTTTGGCTGTCAATCTGCACCCCTCCCTGGACGGGCTGATCCGTTTTGCTGTAGCCCTGGCCCTGCCCGCCTGGTTTCTGCACAAAAGCGGCGGCTATCGCAAAATCAACGGCTGGCACGCGCTCGCAGTGTTGAGCCTGTGGTTTCCTCTGGAACCCAGCCTCTTCCTGCTCCCACTGACCTTGCAGGGCCGCGGCGAGATTTTACAACCCGTGGTGCATTGGCTCACTCTGCCCAACGTCAGCGTGCCTTTAGCACCAGGCATCAACTTGCCTGTGGAAAAGATGACCTTGGTGCTGTGGGCGCTCTATCTGTTCACCGTGCGCCACCCGCTGGACGGCCTGGGGTTCACGTGGCGTCTCAACGTGCAGGATTTCATCCAGGCCCTGCGCGGCTTAGCCCTTTTCGCGGCTTCCGGCGTGCTCTTGGGGTTGGCAATCCACTTCATCCGCTGGCGTCCCCAGCCCAGCCGATGGAGCGCCGTGCTCCTGCAATGGCTGGGGATGTACCTCTTTGTCGCCTTGCCTGAAGAAATTTTGTTCCGCGGGATCATTCAAAACCTGCTCACCCGCCACCCCCGCACCCACGCCTGGGCGTCGGTGTTGGCCGCGTTGATTTTCGGCGCTTCCCATCTCAACAACGCCACCCCCGGATTTCCAGTGCCCAACTGGGCCTACATGCTCATCGCCACCCTCGCGGGCCTGGCTTATGGCCTTGTGTGGCAACGACAACGCAAAGTCACTGCCTCTGCCCTCACCCATGCCAGTGTCAACATCCTCTGGCGCCTGCTTTTCCGCTGACCCTGCGACAATTTCGGAGAATCCTCTTATGACCTGGCGTTTACAGCTTTCTTCCCCTGCCAATGGGGCATGGAACATGGCCGTGGACGAAGCGATCTTGCAAGCGGTGGCCTGCGATGAAGCACCGCCCACGCTTCGCCTGTATGCCTGGTCGCCGCCTTGCCTTTCCTTGGGTTACAGCCAATCGTGGGATGACATTGATATGGCACAGGTGCAGGCCCACGGGTGGGACGTGGTGCGCCGCCCCACTGGCGGACGCGCGATTTTGCACACCGACGAGCTGACTTACGCCATCATCGCGCCCACCCATCATCCTTTGATGCACGGCGGGGTGCTCCCCAGTTACCGCCGCATTGCCCGCGGACTGCTGGCTGCGCTACGCATTTTGGGCATTGAAGCCCAAATGGAAGGGGAACGCGCGCCGTCCCAACAAGCGCCGCCGGTATGCTTTGAAGTGCCTTCCAGTTACGAAATCACGGTCAACGGGCGCAAACTTTTGGGAAGCGCACAGGCACGAAGCGCGGGCGCGGTGCTCCAACACGGCACCCTGCCCCTGTGGGGCGATATTGCTCGCGTGGCCGAAGGGTTGCGCTTTCCTGATCAAGAAAGCCGCGTGCAGGCCCAAGAAGCCATCCGTAACCGGGCTACCACGGTCAGCGCGTGCCTGGGGCGGGAAGTCACGTGGCAGGAAGCCGCAAACGCCTTCCAGCGGGGCTTTGAAGAAGCCCTGGGGATGGCGTTCACAATGGGGGTGCTCACCGAAAGCGAGTACGCGCTCGCGGCCACTTTGCGGGATAAGAAATACGCTTCCGAAGGCTGGACGCGACGGCGACAGATGACGTAGCACCGCATTCCTCTCGGGATTCGGCCTTCTGTGCCCACCCACGCCCGAGGAACTTGCCAAAAGCCCACAAAGAAGGCATTAACGCCCACTGTTGCTCACCCCTTCGCCAGCCGCGCGCACGGCTAACTTCCAACGCGAGTTTACAAAATCCAACCACGCGCGATCGCTACCCGCCAGGTAGCGATTTTTTATGCTGCCGTAAAGTGAATACAATCACCTTTTATTCGTGATATTCTTCACTTTACAACCGCTCCGTCGCCCCGTAAGCTTAATACAAGATGAAAACCGTTTACCGCGGGTTTCGCTTTACCCATTTTCTCCAGGAGGTGTTCCATGCAACGCTTACGACCCCCAAAATGGCTCTGGGCTGCCGCAGGATGCCTGCTCATTGCTTTAGGCATCCACGCCCCCCGCACAGCCTTGGCCGACAGCGGCCCACCGCCGCTCCCCACCGACACCAGCACCGCAGACCACAGCCAATTCCCCAGCCTGCAAGGCCCCTTTGAAAACGCCATGCAGGTTACCCAGGCCTGCCTCGAATGCCATAACGAGGCCGCCGACCAGGTCATGCACACCATCCACTGGACGTGGGAATACCAAGACCCGGTTTCTGGCAAAACCCTGGGTAAAAAGCACGACATCAACAATTTCTGCGTGTCCATCACTTCTAACTGGGCCCGCTGTACCAGTTGTCATGCCGGCTATGGGTGGAAAGACAACAATTTCGACTTCACCGACCCCGCCCGCGTGGACTGTCTGATATGTCACGACACCACGGGCACGTACAAAAAATTCCCCGCGGGCGCGGGCTTTCCTGTTTCCGAGCCCAAGGAATTTCCCCCAGGGAGCGGCAAAATTTGGGAGCCGCCTGATCTGGCTTACGTTGCCCAGCACGTCGGGCAGAGCAGCCGCACCAACTGCGGCGCGTGCCACTTCTACGGCGGCGGCGGAGACGGCGTGAAACATGGCGATATGGACTCTTCCCTGGCCGCGCCTCCGCGCGAGGTGGACGTCCACATGTCGCCTGACGGCGCCAATCTGACCTGTGCAGACTGCCACGCCGCGCCCGGCCATCAAATCATGGGAAGCCGCTACAACGCCCACCCAGCAGACCCTCACGGCAAGGATCTGCCCGTGAGCGACGGCAACCCTGCAACGTGCCAATCGTGCCACGGCAACGCGCCCATGAAAGACCCCAAACTCAATGAACACGTCGCCAAGGTCGCCTGCCAAACCTGCCACATTCCAGCCTTTGCTCGTGGCGGCGTGCCCACCAAAATGTGGTGGGATTGGTCAAAAGCCGGCGACAAAGCCCGCGGCGTAGAAACCGACGAACACGGTTGGGAAGTTTACAACTACCTCAAAGGCGAATTCGTTGACGAAGTCAACGTCATTCCCACTTACGCCTGGTTCAACGGCCATCTGGGCTTCACCGTTGAGGGTGAAAAAGTCGTGCCTGAAGACGGCATCATTTACATCAACAAACCCCACGGCAGCCCCAACGAAGCCGATGCCCGCATTTACCCCTTCAAGGCTTTCCGCGGCATCCAGGCCTATGACCCGGTCAATCAATTGCTCATCGTGCCGCACCTGTTCCCCTTCAATGCAGATGATACTTCAGCCTACTGGAAAGGCTTCAACTGGGAAACCGCGTTTGAAGTCGGCATGAAAACCGCGGGCTTGCCTTACAGTGGGCAGTATGAATGGGCAGAAACCGAAATGTATTGGCCGATCACCCACATGGTAGCGCCTGCCGAACAGGCCCTCAACTGTTCAGAATGCCACAGCCAACAAAGTCGGTTGGCTGGCATCACCGGCGTTTACATTCCCGGCCGCGACCGCAACCAAGCCCTGGACGCGGTGGGCTGGGGGCTCGCCATCTTGGCCCTGCTGGGCGTGCTCATTCACGGTGGGCTGCGCTTTGCCGCGGCGCGGAAGTCGTAGGAAAGGAGCAAAAGCCATGAAAAGGATTTACCTCTACACCCGTTTTGAACGCTTCTGGCACTGGACACAGGCGCTGCTCATCATCGGCTTGGGCTTCACTGGTTTCAACATCCACGGCACGTGGCACGTCATGACCTTTGAACAAGCCCACTGGTGGCATGTGCGCCTGGGCTGGGCCCTGGTCGCGCTGACCGTGTTTGCCATTTTCTGGCATCTCACCACCGGCGCGTGGAAGCAGTACATCCCCACCACAGAGCGGCTGAGTGCCATCACCCACTACTACCTGGTGGGAATTTTTCGCAACGAAAAGCACCCCTTCAAGAAAAACGAGGTTTCCAAACTCAACCCCCTGCAACGGCTCACTTACCTGGGGTTCAAAATCTTGATCGCGCCTGTGATGATCGTCACCGGCCTGCTGATGATCTACTACCACCTCTGGCCTCAATGGGGCCTAAACTGGTCGTTTGGCACGGTAGCACTGATCCATACCGCGGGCGCATTCTTGCTGGTGATGTTCCTCATCGTGCACGTGTACATGACCACCACCGGCCATACCGTGTTCTCGCACATCAAGGCCATGCTTGTGGGCTACGAAGACCTTCCCGATGACGAAGTCGCGGTAGCCGACTAACCACCCCAAACAGCGGTTTTCATCTTCCCCCAGGGAAACAACCAGGGCTGGCA
>JAADCW010000094.1 GCA_013154225.1 Chloroflexota bacterium | reverse complement strand
AGGGGTGGCGTTAGCGGCCCTTTTGGCGTTCCTGAATTTTGCGGAGACGCCGCCGCATGCGCCGAATTGCTTTTTTCTTCTGCATCCTGTTTAATTCGCTTTTGGAAACGTACCATCGCTTGCGTCGGACCGCGCTCAAAATGCCGCTCTTGGCGACCTGTTTGCGGAAGCGCCGCAAAAGCTGTTCGGACGTTTCGTTCGGTCGTAAGACCACGCTGACGGGCAAAGGTCTCACCTCCCTTCTGGTGTGATTTTTGGTGATGGCGTCGGCATAAAAAACTCGGCTGCGTCCTGTTGCACGCTGCCGAGTGGCTGTTACATCATAGGGAAGTCAGCACAACCGAAACGCCATCAAACGTTCTCCTGAGAAAGACCTCAGCCTCGAATATGTGGACGCGAGGGCAATTATACTCCTGTGTGTGGAAAATTGTAAGGTTTTTTACAATGAACCGGCGGCCTGCAACGCGAGGGAAGCCGCGTTTGAGGCGCCTGTTTTGTTCGCGGCCCCGCAGATATTGGTGCGGCGGCCTGAAATATTTGGGTAAAAAGTGGAAATGTTCGGCTTGCACAACCACGCATCACATGCTATAATCGCGGTTGCGTGGTGGTTGGAAGCGCATCTTGATTTATGTGGACCTATCTTTTTCCCCCTTTCTTTGGATGCAAGTGATATTTTTCAGAAGCGTGGCGTCGCCTTGGTGGACGTCTTTTTGCTGATGCTGGTGAAATGGCCGCGGGCCGCATGGCGCGATGGCGGCTATATTTTTTATTGAGAACGGATGGGTATTTATGGAAATCTCAAAACTGCAAGCACAATCTCTGGCCGAATTACGCCAAAAAGCCCGCGAGATGGGCATTCCGCGAGCCTGGCGGATGAAGAAAGAAGAACTGATTATTGCCATTCGCCGCGCGGAGGCGCAATCGCAGGAACTGGAAATCCGCGGCGGTGTGCTGGAAATTATGAATGAAGGTGTGGGTTTCTTGCGCACGCAGCATTATCGTTCCGGCCCCGATGATGTTTATGTTTCGCCCACGCAGATTCGGCGTTATAACCTGCGTAACGGCGACCTTATTATTGGTTATGTCCGTCCGCCTCGGGAAAGCGGGCGATATTACGGCTTGAGCCGCATTGAAACCATCAACGGTTTGCCGCCGGAAGAGGCCGCTAACCGTCCTAAGTTCGAATCACTGGTGCCGATTTATCCTGATGAGCGGTTTGATCTGGAAACCGACCGTTATGCCCTGGCCACCCGCCTGAT
This sequence comes from Chloroflexota bacterium, assembly GCA_013154225.1. Lineage (GTDB taxonomy): Bacteria > Chloroflexota > Anaerolineae > Anaerolineales > DRMV01 > DRMV01. The sequence goes on along the minus strand of JAADCW010000094.1, from coordinate 3,581 downwards.
TAACCTGGTCGCGCCCATCGGCCGCGGCCAGCGCGGGCTGATCGTTTCGCCGCCCAAAGCAGGCAAAACCACCATTTTGAAGCAAATTGCCAACGCGATTTCCCAGCGTTACCCCGACGTGCATTTGATGGTCGCACTGATTGGCGAGCGTCCCGAAGAAGTTACGGATATGGACCGCTCGGTAGACGCGGAAGTGATTGCCGCGACCTTTGACGAGCCGGTAACCGAGCACGTCCGGGTTGCGGAAGTCGCGCTGGAACGCGCCAAGCGTCTGGTGGAAATCGGCCGTGACGTCGTCATCTTGCTGGATTCCATCACCCGGCTGGCGCGGGCCTATAACCTGGTGGTCACGCCTTCCGGGCGCACGCTTTCCGGCGGTATTGACCCCTCTGCACTCTACCCGCCCAAGCAGTTTTTCGGCGCGGCACGTAATATTGAAGACGGCGGTTCTTTGACCATTATCGCCACGTGTCTGGTAGACACCGGCTCGCGGCTGGACGATGTGGTTTATGAGGAATTTAAAGGCACGGGCAACATGGAACTGCACCTCTCGCGGCGGTTGCAGGAGCGCCGCATTTTCCCCGCGATTGATATCGAACGCTCGGGTACGCGGCGTGAAGAGGTGCTTCTGGGGCCCGATATCACCCAGCGCGTGTGGCTGATGCGCCGCATGTTCCAGCAGATGATTACCTCGCCGCCCCACGGCGCAGGTATGGACATCACCATGGCGACCGAGGCCATTTTGGAGCGGTTGCGCAAGACCCGCGACAATATGGAATTCCTGGAAACCCTCCACGAGGAGATATAACCATGCAACAGATGCGGCGATACTTCGGTGTGCTGCTTTTGTTGGGGTTGGGAGTGCTGGTTTTTCTGACGCCTGCTCGAGTGGTGAACGCGGCCGGTCGGGTATCCCCTGCAAATGACACGGGTACCCAGCCCGTGGAGCTGCCGCCGTTGGTGGTTGACAATACCACCAGGGCAGTGCGTCGCGATTTTGTGTTGCATACCATTATTCCGGCGCGCTCGCGGGTTGACGCGGTGGAATATACCGTAGAAATGGGCGATTCCCTGTTTGGCATTGCCCGGCATTTTGGCATTACGCCCGAGACTTTGCTGTGGGCAAACTATGGCGTGCTGAGAGACAACCCCGATATGCTCGCTCCGGGGCAGGAACTCAAGATTCCGCCCGTCAACGGGGTTTATTATAAGTGGAAGGAAGGCGATACTTTCGAGAGTGTCGCGCGGGAATTCCACGCAGAGCCCAGAGATATTATTGAGTTTGTGGGCAATCACATTGACCCGTTGAACCCGAAAGTGGAGCCTGGCCAATGGGTGATGGTGCCCGGCGGGCATCGGCCTTTCAAGCAATGGGTTGTGCCGACTATTCCGCGTGGTCAGGCAGGTGTGTCGTTAGGCTATCTTGGCCCGGGCGCGTGCCCCGGCGGTTATACCGGCGCAGTAGGCACCGGCACATTCGTGTGGCCGACGCCCATGCACCGTTTGGTCGGTAACAACTATGGCCCCAGCCACCTGGGCCTGGATCTGGGCGTCTGGGTGGGCGGCCCCATCTATGCCGCTGACTCGGGTGTGGTGGTGTTTGCCGGTTGGTCTAACGTAGGTTACGGTTATATGATTATGATCGACCACGGCAATGGCTATCAGACCCTCTATGCGCATTTGAGTCAGGTCAACGTCCATTGCGGTCAGAGTGTGTTCCAGGGGCAGCTGATTGGTCTGGGCGGTTCGACAGGCAACTCCAGTGGCCCCCACTTGCACTTTGAAGTGCGTTATCATGGCGGTTTCATCAACCCCTGGACGGTATTACCGCCGCCATAACTTGCTTGACGAATAACCACCTTTGTGCTATTTTTTAGTAGCGACGAAAGGAGGTGATGCCCGACACGGAGTGTTCAGTGAGCATCTGCTTTTTCGTTCGTGTTCTTCCATATTCCCTACCTTAACTGTTAGGAGGAGAAAGATGAGCAAGCGTTTTTGGTTTGTGGTGTTTGCTGTGCTGGTGGCAGCCTCGATGGTGCTGACCGCCTGCCAGCCGACACCGGCCCCGACGCAGGCGCCTCAGCAAGAAGAAACTCAGGCTCCTGAAGTCACCGAGGCACCGACGGAAGCCCCTACCGAGGTGCCGCCAACGCCCACCCCTGAGCCGCACTTTGGCGCGTGGGTGGACGAGGTCGTGGTGTCCACTTTCGACCAGGAACAGGCCATTCCGCGCCTGAAGGCTGGCGATGTGGACATTTACGCCGACACCCTGGTGGATCCTGACACCTTCAAAGAGGTTAAGGACAATCCGGACCTGGACGCGGCTGTAGCCGTGACCGGTAAGTCGGTGGATATCCACGTCAACCCGACCGAGTTCCAGGAAGGCTTCAACCCCTTCACCGATCAGAAGATTCGTGAAGCCCTGCACTGGCTGCTGAACCGTGAATATGCCGCCAAGGAAATTCACGGTGGCTTGGCTTACCCCAAGTACACGGCGCTGTCGGTCAACCTGCCTGAATACGTGAATATTGTGGACACGATGAAAGCCCTTGAGTCCAAATATCACTACAACCCTGAACTGGGCAAGCAGGTGATTGCCGAGCGCATGGAGGCCATGGGCGCGACCTTGAATGACGAAGGTAAGTGGGTCAAAGACGGCGAGCCTGTCGTGATTCACTTCATCATTCGCCAGGAACTGTGGAAGAACAAAGAAATCGGCGATATGTTCTCTGACGCGTTGGAAGAAGCCGGTTTCACCGTGGACCGCATGTACAAAGTCCGCGACGAAGCCAGCCCCATCGTGTTCGGTAGCGATCCCACCGAAGGTGTCTGGAACCTGTACATCGGCGGTTGGGGTTCTGAAGGCCTGGCACGCGACGAATCGTGGGCCTGGGGCTTCTTCTACACCAACCTGGGCTTGGGCGTGCCGCTGTGGCAGGCCTATGACGTGCCTGAAGAGGGCTACGTTCCCGCTGAAAAGCTCTGGAACGGCGAATTTGACACCGTGGAAGAGCGCACCGAGTTGATGCGCAAGGCCGCGGAATTCTTCACCGCGTGGAACACCCACATGTTTGTGGTGGAACTGCCTGGCTTCCAGCCGTATCGCAAAGGCATCAGCGTGGCTTATGACCTGGCTTCGGGCGTAGGTAGCTCGGATCTGTGGCCGTACACCCTCCGCTGGGAAGACAAGGTCGGCGGCACGGTGAAGTTTGCTTCGAAGGGTCTGTTTGTTGACCCGTGGAACCCTGTTGACGGCAGTAACTGGGCTTACGACATGGCCATTCAGGCTGCGACCAATGATAAGGGCGCATTCCTGGATCCGTACACCGGTTTGGCTCGCCCACAGCGTATCGAGAAGGCCGAAGTGATTGTGCAGAACGGCACGCCGGTCACCAAGACCTACGACTGGGTTGACCTGCAGTTCGTCGACAAAGTCGAAGTGCCTGGCGACGCCTGGGTTGACTGGGATGCCGAAAATCAGAAGTGGATCACCGCAGAAGAGGCTGGCATTACCGAGGCCAAGATGAAGTCTGTGGTGTACTACCCCGCGGACATGTTTGATACCATCACCTGGCAGGACG
>JAADCW010000184.1 GCA_013154225.1 Chloroflexota bacterium | reverse complement strand
AAAAAGGAAGGAGGCCAAATGCCGTTGGTGCAGGTCAAAGATTTGGTTGTGGAATACCCAGGCCCTGTAAAAGCCTTGGATGGGGTGAGCCTCGCCCTGGAAAAAGGCGAAATCGTTTGCCTTTTGGGGGCTAATGGCGCGGGCAAGACCACCCTGATCAAGACCTTGAGCGGCCTGGTAATGCCCAAACGGGGCGAGATTCGGTGGCATACGTCCAGAGGCGCGTGCCCACGGGCAGGCGTTTTGCTGGAAGGCAGCCGGGCGTTTTACTGGAACATGACTGGTTGGGAGAACGCTATGTATTTTTCTGCCCTGAAGGGCCTGCCGCAGCAAGGCCTGGAAGCGCATTTGAATGACTTGTTCCAACTGGTCGGGTTGAGTGAAGCCCGGCATCGGCTGGCAGGGGATTATTCTTCGGGCATGAAAAAGCGCCTTTCTCTGCTTATTGCCCTGGTGGGCTCACCGGAACTCCTCATGTTGGACGAGCCCACGGCGGGTCTGGATCGCGGTTCTGTTTTGGAATTTGAAAACTATCTCCGTCGTGTGGCCGCAGAAGAAGGCGCAGCCATTTTGTGCGCCACTCATAAACTATCTTTTGCCTTTACCGTTGCCTCTCGGATTATGTATCTGGAAAATGGCCGCCTGCGCTCATGGGATTGGGAAAACGTCCTTGGTCGGCATCGGCGAGCCATGTTCCTGCTGGGGGGCGCCTTGCCCGAAGACCGCGCCGCCATTTACCAGGGCCATTTGCGGGGCCTGGGAGAAAACCGCTGGCAGTTGGAAGGCGCGACTGATGATCCGCAGTTGTTCCGCGTATTGGATGCGTTGATTTCCGAACACGATTTGCATTTGCTGCAAATGTATGGAGTGGATTAATCATGAACAGCAAAGCCGTATTTTTGGCTGAAGTGCGTCGCCGTTGGATATACCGCAAACGCTATCCGGTTGCTACGATAACCAACCTGATTACTTTTGCCATCTTCAGTTTTGTGGCCTGGGTGGGTCTGCGGTCCGCCTTCTTCAAAAACGAAGGCATTTACGGGGCCAGTGCCACGTTGCTTTGGCCGTTGGTCATGACCGGCTTTGGCGCCGCGTATAGCGCACTGGAAGAAGACATAGAGGTTGGCACCATCGAGCAACTCTACCTCAGCGCTCCCAGCGTACTGCATTTGCTCCATATTCGTGCCCTGGCCGATCTGATGGATTCCCTGGTCGTGATTGTAGCGCCCTTTTTCCTCGCGGCCGGGTTTTACCTCGGTTGGGACACGTTAGGGCGCTGGACGATTACCAAGGCCATCCCTCTATGGCTCAGCCTGTATGGGCTGGGGCTGATTTTAGCTGGGTTGATTTTGCGCTATCGCCGTTTGGGTACCTTGAGCAACCTTATCAACATGGGCACATTGGCCCTGGCTGTGGTGCAGGGTCCAGACCACGGCATTTGGCTTTGGCTGCAAAATCTTTTCCCTATGGTGAACGCTTCTGCAACCCCAAATTGGCCTGTGGGGTGGTGGTTACGCTATCCAGCCGCGGTTGGGTATCTGCTCTTGGGCATTTGGGTTTTTCGCCGTCTGGAAACCCAAGCCAAGCGGCTGGGGTTGATTGGGAAGTATTGAACGATGCCTGGTTTGAGCGCGCGCTTGCACATCTTCCCAGGCCGTGCTATAATCCAAACGCGCGGTGGTGGACGTGAACGCGCCTCTCTCGTATTCTTATGGTCAAATTCTGCAATTCCCCCTTTTTCTTCGGATGCAAGTGAACTACTGTTCGGTCAAGCGGCCCTCGCGGGCCTCTGCGCGGCTTGACCCAGGCCGGTACGCGTCATGCGGCGGCAGGGGAGCCGTGAATTCCCATCGCTGACGGATTGACAACATGGAGATTTTGGAACTACAAAAAAGCACCCTGGCCGACCTGCGCCAAAAAGCCCGCGAAATGGGCATCCCGCGAGCCTGGCGGATGAAAAAAGAGGAACTCTTGATTGCCATCCGGCGGGCAGAGGCCGAAGCCCAAGGCCTGGAAATTCGCGGCGGGATTTTGGAAATCATGAACGAAGGCGTAGGTTTTCTCCGTACCCAGCATTATCGCGCGGGCCCGGATGATGTTTACGTCTCTCCGACGCAGATTCGGCGCTACAACTTGCGGAATGGCGATTTGATCATCGGCTACGTCCGCCCACCGCGGGAAAGTGGCCGTTACTATGGGTTGAGCCGCATCGAAAGCATCAATGGCCTGCCCCCCGAAGAGGCCCTTGACCGCCCTAAATTTGAATCGCTCATTCCCATTTACCCCGAAGAACGCTTTGATTTGGAAACCGACCGGTATGCCCTGGCAAACCGGCTTATCAACCTGGTTGCGCCCATAGGGCGGGGGCAGCGTGGTTTGATCGTTTCGCCCCCCAAGGCTGGGAAAACCACCATCTTGAAGCAAATTGCCAACGCGATTTCCCAGCGCTACCCCGACGTGCACCTCATGGTCGCTCTGATTGGCGAGCGCCCTGAAGAGGTGACCGACATGGACCGCTCGGTAGATGCGGAAGTCATTGCCGCGACCTTTGACGAACCCGTAACCGAGCATGTCCGAGTAGCTGAAATTGCCCTGGAGCGCGCCAAGCGCCTGGTGGAAATTGGCCGCGACGTGGTTATTTTGTTGGACTCCATCACGCGGCTTGCCCGGGCGTATAATCTGGTCGTCACGCCTTCAGGACGCACCCTGTCGGGTGGTATTGACCCTTCGGCATTGTATCCGCCCAAGCAGTTCTTCGGCGCGGCCCGTAACATCGAAGGTGGCGGTTCGTTGACCATTATCGCCACCTGTCTGGTGGACACGGGCTCACGCATGGACGATGTCGTCTATGAAGAATTCAAAGGCACCGGCAACATGGAACTGCACCTCTCCCGGCGTTTGCAGGAACGCCGCATCTTCCCGGCCATTGACATTGAACGGTCGGGTACGCGGCGAGAAGAGGTGCTCCTGGGGCCGGACATCACGCAGCGAGTCTGGCTGATGCGCCGCATGTTCCAGCAGATGATCACCCCGCCGCCCCACGGCGCGGGTATGGACATCGCGATGGCCACCGAAGCCATCCTGGAACGCTTGCGCAAAACCAGAAACAACATGGAATTCTTGGAAACGCTGCACGAGGAGATTTAGCATGTTCCGAAAAATCTGGTGGGCTGCCGCGGTAGTGGTGCTGGTGGCTGCTGGGCTGTGGTGGCATGATGCCCAGCGCAAACCAGCCGTACAAGCGGCGCCGCCGATACAACCTCAGCAGGAAAGCGGCAAAGAAGGTGGCGCTGTGCCGGTGGTGATGCCGCCTTACGTGGACACCCAAACCACCGACGCGGTGCGCCGCGACTTTGTGCTGCATACCATCATCCCCTCGCGCTCGCGGGTGGATGTCATTGAATATACCGTGCAAGTCGGCGATTCCCTGTTCAGCATTGCCCGCCGCTTCGACATTACGCCTGAAACCTTGTTGTGGGCTAACTACGACGTCTTGCACGACAACCCCGATCTGTTGGCCCCTGGTCAAAAGTTGAAGGTGCCGCCGGTCAATGGTGTGCTCTATAAGTGGAAGAAGGGCGACACCTTCGAGAGCGTAGCCCGGGAATTTAAAGCTGACCCCAAAGCCATTGTGGATTTTGAAGGCAACCACATTGACCCCCTGGACCCCAAAGTGGAGCCAGGGCAATGGGTAATGGTACCGGGCGGTGAGCGGGCCTTCCAGCAGTGGGTTGTGCCGACAATTCCGCGCGGCAAATCCGGCGTATCGCTGGGCTATTTGGGGCCGGGCGCCTGCCCTGGTGGCTACACAGGCGCGGTGGGCACAGGCACCTTTGTCTGGCCGACGTCCATCCATCGCCTGGTGGGGAACAACTACGGCCCCAGCCACCTGGCCGTAGACCTGGGCACCTGGGTTGGCGGCCCCATCTACGCCGCGGATTCGGGCGTGGTGGTGTTCGCCGGCTGGTCCACCGTGGGCTATGGTTATATGATCATGATTGACCACGGCAACGGCTATCAGACCTTGTATGCCCACTTGAGTCAGGTCAACGTCCACTGCGGCCAAAGCGTGTATCAAGGCCAATTGATCGGTTTGGGTGGCTCGACGGGGAATTCCACCGGCCCGCACTTGCATTTTGAAGTGCGTTATCACGGTGGGTTTATCAATCCGTGGACGGTCCTGCCGCCGCCATAATTGCAGAAAAAGGCGCTGTTGGCTTCCACAACAGCGCCTTTTCTTGACGAAAAGCCGTGTTTATGCTATTTTTATTCGTGCGATGAAAGGAGGTGATGTTCCAGCCCAAAGAGTTGACAACGTTTCCTTCCCCATCGTTCCTAATCCTTCCCCAAAGAATCCCACAAAGGAGGAGAAAGCATGAGCAAGCGTTTTTGGTTTACGGTGTTTGCCGTGTTGGTGGCAGCCTCTATGGTGCTGACCGCTTGTCAGGCGGCGACACCGGCCCCGACGCAGGCGCCTGAGACCGAGGCTGCTGCGACGGAGGCTCCGACCGAGGCAGCGACTGAGGCGCCGACTGAAGCGCCTACGCCTACGCCGACCCCCATCCCCGCGCCCAAGGGCGCATGGGTGGATGAGGTCGTGGTCTCGACGTTTGATTCAGATCAGGCTGTTCCGCGCTTGAAGGCCGGCGATGTGGACATTTACGCCGACACTTTGGTGGATGCCGATACCTTCAACGAGGTGAAGAGCGACCCGAATCTGGACGCCGCTGTGGCTGTAACCGGTAAGTCGGTGGATATCCACGTCAACCCGGCCGAATTCACCGAAGGCTTCAACCCCTTCACCGACCCCAAACTGCGCGAAGCCTTGCACTACTTGCTCAACCGCG
>JAADCW010000185.1 GCA_013154225.1 Chloroflexota bacterium | reverse complement strand
GCATTAATCTTTCGTTCCTGTTTGGCAGAATTATTGCTGATTTGTACACGCATACGGCCGGCAAGTGGGAAGACATGCCCTTCCTGAACTATCCGCTTCCCAAATTCCCGCCTGAGCCCTTGCGGTGGGCTGGGGCGAAGGGCTACCTGACGTATTACGAACATTTGGATAAATCTGCGCGCTAGTGGGCGGCAAGAAAGCAAAAAGGATTTCGTATAGCCAATTTGGATGCGAATGCCAACACAAACACAATCTTTTTCCCTTCAACCTTGCAACCCTATAACCGTTGCAAAACGTGTTGGGTAAATTCCTCTGTTGTGGCAGCACCTCCTAAATCAGGCGTAACGCGGCCTGTGAGTAACACCTGTGCCAGCGCGTCTTGTAAGCGTTGTGCCAACGCGGGGTAGCCCCACGTTTCCAACATCAGGGCAACAGAGAGCATGGCTGCCATGGGGTTCGCGATACCCTGCCCTGCGATATCCGGTGCTGCTCCATGTACCGGCTCGAACACCGGTGTGCCTTCCCCAATATTGGCTGAGGGCGCAAGCCCCAAGCCGCCTGCTAACCCTGCTGCTTCGTCTGAAAGGATATCGCCGTAAAGGTTGGGCGCGAGCAAAACATCGAACTGTTGGGGGCTTTGCACCAGGAGCATGGCCGCGGCGTCAACCAAACGTTCTTCGGTGGCAATGTGAGGGTAGGCGCGGGCAACCTCCAGCGCGACTTCACGAAACAGGCCGTCGGTCACGTTGAGCACGTTGGCTTTATGAATAATGGTCACTTTAGAAACACGGCCGCGCGCCCGCGCTCGGTGCGCGGCCTGCTGGAATGCCACTTCCGCGACCCGGCGACTCCCTTTTTGGGTAACCCGCCGGGTGGCCCAGGCTATTTCCCCTTCGCGTTGTTCCTCGCGAATATAAAGGCCTTCGCAGTTCTCGCGCACGATGAGGAGGTCTATCTCGTTGTGCAACGCGCGTATCGCCGGCCACGTGCGCACCGGGCGCAAATTCGCGCATAACCGAAAGCGTTGGCGGAATTCCAAAATCGGGCTGGTGTAACCCTCTACCCGACCAGAAGGGGAAGCCGTCGCGCCAAACAGCACCGCGTCGGCTGCGCGGGCTTGCGCCAATACTTCTGATGGCAACGCGCGGCCTGTTTCCACAAACGTTTCCCACCCCGCTTGCGCCCAGTTCACCCGCACGCTGGGCAGCAAAGCCTGGAGCACGCGCACCGCCGCGGGGATAACTTCTTGCCCAATGCCGTCGCCGGGGATTGCCAACACGGTTTTCGTCATGTCATATCTCCTGAGATTGACGCAGGAAGGGCACCAGTCCACCTGCGCGCAAGATTTGCCCAGCCAAACCCTGGGGCGCCCGAAAGGTAAATTGCTGATCGCGAATTTTCAACAAGCCCTCTGACCACACGAGCGTAATGGTATCGCCTGTGCGCGCGGCTTCCACCGCTTCGGGGCTTTCCAGCACTGGTAATCCCTGGTTGACCGCGTTGCGGTAAAAAATCCGCGCGAAGGATTTGGCAACCACGGCTGCAATGCCCGCATATTTCAGCGCGGTGACAGCCTGTTCGCGTGAACTGCCGTGCCCAAAGTTTTCGCCCACCACCAAAACATCGCCAGGCTGCACCTTGGTGGGGAAGTCGGGATCCAGGTCTTCCAGCACGTGCGCTGCAATTTCGGCTGGGGTCTGCAGGGTGTAGGTGTATTTCCCTGGAAAAATGCGGTCGGTATCAATATGATCGCCATAGACCCAAACCCGCCCGCGGTGTGTGGGGAACGGCAATGGCGTGCGTTGCCGCGGATGCCTTCCTGAGGAAGCCGTTATCTGTACCACCGCGCGCGCGGGGGCGGCGTGACGGATTTCCTCTGGCGCTGCAAGATGGCCTGCAATGGCGCTGGCAGCCACTACCCGCGGCGAGGCCAGGTAAATTTCGGCATGGGGTTCTCCCATCCGTCCCCGAAAGTTGCGATTGGCCGTCGAGACCACCACTTCCCCTGGAGCAGGCACGCCAAAATGGTTTCCCATGCACGGGCCGCAGCCTGGCGCGCCGATGATTGCGCCTGCCTGTACCAGCGTTTGAATGTAGCCGCGCGCCAACGCCTCTTCCAAAACCCGCCGGGAGGCCGGCACCACGATGAGCCTCACGCCAGGGTGGACGCGTTGACCTTGCAGTACCTGTGCCGCCGCGGCCAGGTCTTCCAGGCGGCCGTTGGTGCATGTGCCGATGAAGGCTTCGTGAATGGGCTTCCCCTGGGCTGTGGATAACGCACATCCATGGGCTACTTGATGCGGGCAAGCCACATAAAACCCCACGCGGGATAAATCAAGGCGGTAAACCGCGCGGTAACTGGCCTCAGCGTCGGGGTGCAGCTGCGCCATCCGCTGGTCTGCCTGTTCTGGTGAGGCGTAGAAAGCCCGCGTGGCCTCATCAGGGGGAAAATAGACATTTTTGGCGCCGGTTTCTGCCATCATATTGGCAATGGTCATTCGCTGGGAAGGCGACAAGGTTTCCAGCCCTGGGCCATGGAATTCGACGGTGGCATAGCGCGCGCCGTCGGAACCCAGCGCGTGCACCAGTTCGAGGGCTGCGTCTTTGGCGGTAACGCCTGAGGGCAATGCTCCCACCACTTCCACTTTCACGCTTTCGGGAACCCGCAGCCACGTTTGGCCGGTGGCCCATAGCGCGGCCATTTCGGTGCGCCCCACGCCCGCGGCAAATACGGCCTGCCAACCCTGATGCAACGTGTGGCTGTCGGCACCCAGCAAAATTTGTCCGGGAAGCAACAAACGCGCTTCTGAAAGCAGTTGATGCGAAATGCCTTCCCCAACGTCAAAAAAATGTTGGATGCCCTGTTGGGCCACGAAATCGCGCACGCTCGCGTGATTTTGTGCATGTCGCGGTGTGGGCGGGGGGGAAGCATGATCCAGCGCAATGATCAACCGTTCAGGAAAACGCACGTGCGTGCCCAGAGTTTGGTGGAAAATGCGCGCGATCGCGGCCGTGTTGTCGTGGGAAAGCAGCCAATCGGGTGTGACGGTAACAATATCGCCCGCGTGAACTTCGGAATGCCCGCTGGCCTGGGCCAAGACTTTCTCGCTGAACGTCATTGGCAACATGGGACGCCTCCTGTTTAGCCGCGTACCCGCGCAGCGGTGTGAGGCTGGGGGTGCAGGTATTCATGGACTTGGAAAGAAGCCTGAGAGGCAGGCGGTTGTTTGGGCAAGCCCATCTCGTGCGCCAGGGAGAGCAATACTTTCGAGGGGCTTTCTTCAGGAATGCGTTGATACACCTCGGCTTTGAAGCGTTGCGCCAACTCGCGCGCGGTTTCCCTGTCCAGGGCAAAGCCGTGAATTTCTCCCAAAAAGTAGCGCACCAAGTTCCACCCTGAAAGCGGCCCCAAGAGAATGTCGCGGGTGTTGACGCCAAACAACGCCAGCGGTGTGGCTTCGTACGTGCTCGCGTGGCGCAGTACAGCCCCCTGATGCACGCCCGCTGTATGCGTCCGATTGGTCAAACTGACCGGTTCCTTGAACGGGACCAGCATGTGAAGTTTATCGGCCACCAACACGTTGAGGGGGTACGACAAATGAATCTGATAGCCTAACACCGCTTCATAAGCCTCTTCCAGGAACAAATTGAAAAGGAGGGCTGTGGTTGAGGTAATGCCGGAACGTTCGCCCAGCCCAAGGATGGTGGTGTCTACATACTGTGCCCCGCCGCGGATAGCAGCCAGCGCATTGGGCAAGGCAAAGCCGCGGTCGTCGTGAAAGTGGACTTCCAGCGGGGTTTCCGGATAGCGTTCTCGGAATGCTGCGATTCGCTGTGCCACCAGATTCGGCGTGGCAATGCCCACGGTATCGGGAATGCCCAGGCGATGCACCAACGGTGCAATTTCATCGTACACGCGGAAAAGGTCTTCCATGGGCGTCCGGAAGGCGTCTTCGCCGCTGAACCGGAGCCACACATTGGGGTGATGGCGGCGCAGGTCTTCTAACAAATGACGCGCCTGTCGGGTGACGGCATCCAAATCTTTGCCATGGTTGTAGCGTTGTGATTGGGGCGATGTGCCCATGTAAAGATGCAGGCCATCGAACCCCGCTTGCAGTGCGCTTTCAACGTCGGCGGGGTGGGCGCGCACATGGGCTACGAGGAAGGCTTGGCCGTGTTGCGGGGCTAATTCGTCACGCAACGCGTGCAAGGCCTGGAAGTCTTCTGCTTCCTTGGGGCTGACAATGGGCGCAAACAACTCAATGAACTTGACGCCGTAAAGAATCAACGCTCGTAAAATTTCCAATTTATCTTGCAGGCTGAAAGCGTATTTCTTGTAGTCATGCAGCAAGGGCGACTGCTGGCCTTCGCGCAGCGTGGAATCTACAATTTCAACCGAGCGGGGGGTGTATTCCAGGGTCATGGTTTACCTCCGAGCGTTTACAGGAAATAAAAAAAGCCCTTCGGTCAGCACCGAAGGGCAGGATACGCACGGCCAGAAGCATCAACGCGCGTTCAAACCTCCCTCGGCCAGACCGAGCGGGGGTGAGCGTTGTGCTTCTTGGACTTCAGGTTGATGTTCAACATGCTTCTCTCCACAGCATTTTAGGAGCGCTTCAAGGTTAGCCGAAAGCAGGCTGATTGTCAAGCATCCGTCTTGAGATTTTTGCGGAACGTTTATCTTCGCAATTTGTGCCATCTTCCCCGCACACATCGCCAATTAGTGAGCATAAATCATGCTATAATTAAAGAAATCATTATCATTAGCATCACCTTTAGTGGAGGCGAAGAATGAGTAATCCCTGGTTTATTTTCGTTGTCGGTTTGCTAATCGGCTGGTTAATTGA
>JAADCW010000041.1 GCA_013154225.1 Chloroflexota bacterium | reverse complement strand
TACACGACCGCATTTTGGACCACTTCACCACCTACCTGGCCGCCCGACGCGCAGGCCTGCCCGTAGAACAAGCCCCAGACTACCGGCACTGGCGCTACACCCCCGAACAACTGGAAGGCCTGGCCCAGGCCCTCAATCTGTTCACCCCCGAAGGCGAAGTCGCGCCCGAGGCCGTGCGCGATTTCCTCTCCTTGCCGCGCGGCAAAGCCCTCTTGCGCATGTTCACAGCCTGGCGGGAAGGCACCTTCAACGACCTCAAACACATGCCGGGCGTCATTGCTGAGGGCGCGTGGCAAAACGACCCCCGGCGGGCTCGCGAAGCCGTGTTGGATTGGCTCACCCGCCTGCCCTCCCAAACGTGGTGGAGTTTGGAAGGCCTCATCGCGGCAGTCAAGCAGTGCTGCCCCGATTTCCAACGCCCCGCGCCCGGCGATTACGACTCATGGTATCTGCGCGACGCAACCACAGGCCGCTTTTTGCGCGGCTGGGAAGATTGGGACGCGGTGGACGGTGCGCTCATCCGCTTCATCATCACCGGCCCTCTGGCCTGGATGGGCGTGGTGGCCCTGGCTTCTGCTGAAAAGGGCGGGCCGGCCACGGCTTTCCGCGTTTCACCCTGGGGGCAGGCCCTGCTGGCTGGCGAAGCCCCCAAAGGTCTGCCGCGCGAGCGCGAAAAACTTCTGCTCCGCTCCGATGGGCGCATCCTTGCCCCGTGGGGCACCCCGCGGGTGGTGCGCTATCACATCGCCCGCTTTGCCATTTGGGAAGGCAGTGACCGCAGTGGCTACCGTTTTCGGCTCAATGCCGAGGCCCTGGAGCGCGCCCAAGCCCAAGGCATCCAGCCAGCACAGGTCAAATCGCTCTTGCAAAAACACGCCCAGGTCATTCCGCCCTCGGTGCTCAAGGCCATCAACCGCTGGGAAAAACAAGGCACCCAGGCACACATCCGTCCCATGCTGGTGCTCCAGGTGCGGGACCCGGCCATTTTGGACGCGCTGCGCCGCAGTCGGGCTGCGCGCTTTTTAGGGCCGGTGCTGGGGCCTGCCGCGGTGGCCGTGCGCGCCGAAGCCGGCGCTCAAGTGCTGGCTGTGCTGGCAGAATTGGGATATTTCGGGAAACTCGAAGAAAAATAGCCGCGATTTGGGGAAACCAAACAAAAAGAAACGCTGTTTTTATGAAACTTCGCCCTCGTCTGCCTTTGCGGACGGGGGCAGACCATTTTCCAGCCGCCGCAAATGCTGCAGGAACACGGGCGCGTTGAGGCGGCGTTCCAACACATGGGTGAGAAAATCGTGCATCAGGGTTTCCATTTCCCGATGAACCGGTGCTGTGGGCCGGGCGCGGGCGGCCTCCCGAAAACTGCTGCGCTGAAAATGCCGCAGATACCGCAGGGCTGGCAAACTGATAGGCCGTGAGCCTGGCGCTTTGGCCGCACATTTGGGGCAAACCACACCTCCGTGGCGCGGGTCAAAATACTGCGCTTCGGGCTGAATCACCGCGCCGCAAAGCGTACACACCCCCAATTCCGGTCGAAAGCCCGCGGCTTCCAGCAAATGCAGTTCGTAGTAGCGGGTCACCAAATCCAAATCTGGGTGCTGGGTCAACCGCTGAAGCGTACGCACCAGCAGGCCGTAAAGGCCAGGGTGATCCTCGCCCTCAAAGGTGAATTTGTCGGCCAGTTCGGCCACATACGCCGCGTAGGTAAAACGGGTGAGATCAGCCCGCAGCTGGGGGAAAGTCTGCAAAGCCTGGGCTTGGGTGATCACATCCAAATCGCGGCCCTGGGCCAGCATCAAACGGGTTTCGGTAAACGGTTCCAAATGGCCGGCCTTGCGCGAGCGAATGCGGCGCACCCCCTTGGCCAAGGCGCGCAGTTTGCCCCGCCCGCGGGCATAAAGCACCACCAGGCGGTCGGCTTCGCCAAAATCGGTGCGGCGAAGCACCACAGCATCCACAGTATAGGTGCGGGGTTTAGCCATTGCCGCGTTCCCAAATGTGGTAGAGCCCCAAACGCCCCCCTTCGCCGTCGGAAAGGAACGTTTCGCGCACCTGAAACCCCGTCTCCTCGGCCAGGGCGCGCAGTTCCTCATCGGAAAAGTGGTGCACGTAACGCAATCCCGTGCCGCGATGCCGCCAATCCAAGAGGTAATCGTTGGGCTCTACCTGGTCGGGGGTAAGCCCTGCCAGATCCCAAGGCTGAATGCGGTTGCGCCAGCGAGGGCTGTTGAGAAACTGCCAGTGGGAATGGAAGAACAGCCCGCCAGGACGCAAAAGCGCGTGAATTTGCGCCACAATCCTGCGGCGCAGGTCTTGGCCGGGCAGGTGGTGGAGCACAGAAAACGCGAGCACAAAGTCAAAGGGAGCGGGCAAAGCCTCTGCCCAATGGGGCGAAGCCAAATCGCGCGCTAAAAAACGGAAATCAGCCCCCGGGGGCGGGTCTGCAGCCTCTTGCCGCGCCAGTTGGAGCAAATCGGGGCTGAAATCCAGGCCAATGTAGGTACCGTGAAAGCCCTGTTCCCGCAGATGCCGCAACACCGCGCCGTGCCCACAGCCCACATCCAGCACCCGCGCATCTGCAGGAATGCGCGGCAAAAGCCGCGCGACGCCGGGCTGTAAGCGGCCTCGCTTTTCAGCAAACGCGGCCCCAAACTGCGCGTAAAAAGCCCGATTGAGGGCCAAAAGGCGCTCGTTGGGGGTGGAAGCAGACGAGAAGTTCATGGGCCAAAAATTTTCCACAGGGATATGGGGCTAACCCAGGCCGTCACCCCGCCCCTGGTTGCAGATGGGGCGGGGTGAGCTTATGCGGGCAAGGAAATTACTTCTTTTCCACCAAGTGGGTTTGGGTTAGGGCTTCGTACACAGCGATGACCGCCGAGTTGTCCAATTCACCCAGGCCGAGTTCCTGCATAGAGCGGAACAATTGCGTATGGGTCGCGGTCGAGGGCACAGGCATACCATACGCCCTGGCCGTATCCATGACGATGTCCAAATCCTTGAGCATCATATAAGCCTTGAAGCCGGGGCCGCGCTCGCCAGCAAAAAGGCGCTGGGGCTTGTTGTCCAGGGTCCAGCACTGGGCCGCGCCGCCGCGGATGGCCTGCACCACGCGTTCAGGGTCCACCCCCGCCTTTTGGGAAAGCAAAAGCAACTCGGCCATTGCGACCATTTGCGCGGCCACCATGATTTGGTTAGCCACCTTGGCCACCTGACCAGCGCCTGCTTCGCCAATATGGGTAATGGTGCGGCCTTCGGCTTCCAAAATCGGGCGGGCTTTTTCCAGCGCGGCTTCGGGGCCGCCGACCATGATGGTCAGGGTACCCTGTTGCGCGCCAATATCACCGCCGCTCACCGGCGCATCCAGGCAAAGCACGCCCTTTTCTCCCAACACCTCGGCAATATGGCGGGCGGTTTCGGGTTTGATGGTGGAATGGTCAATGAAAATCAGCCCTTCGTGAGCGCCTTCAATGATGCCGTTTTCGCCCAAGGCCACGGCTTCCACATCCGGCGAATCGGGCAAATTGGTGATCACCACGTCCACTTGTGCGGCCACTTCCGCAGGGGAATGCGCGGCCACCGCGCCTTCGGCCACCAATTCTTCCACCGCGGCCTGCGAGCGGTTGTGCACCACCAGGGGAAAACCGGCCTTCATAATATTGCGCGCCATGGGCTTGCCCATCAGCCCCAGGCCAATGTAACCAACGCGAAGCATGGAAACCTCCTCTTTGATAAGCAGGGGATGTTTGTTCATTGTAGCCGCAATGCGAGGGTAAAACAAGGGCAACTTGCCCGATGCCCAGACAAAAGTTTGAAAATTGATTTTTGCATCTGGCGGGAAAAAGCACCCAAAGGCCCCAAGAAGCCATCCCACCAACTGCAAAAGTGCGGTTATTTTACAAAAGGTTTACAGCGCGGTAATACGGGCCTTACAAGGGGCTGATACGATAAGAGCGAACGATGGAAGACACCTTCCATGTTCAACCAAAGCCTTACCCATGAAAATTTCTGGACATTCGTCCAATGACAAGGAGTTGACAATGACGAAGAAAATCTTGATGGCGCTTTTTGTGTTCATCGTGGCCACTGGTGCCACGGCAACCGCGGCTTTTGCCCGCGGCGGCTATCCGCCTGCTCGCCCTGAAACCCTGCCCACGGATATTGAGCCGGGCACGGGCGTGCTGAGCCTCAACCTGGACATCAACGCCTCGGACTTCCTGAACACGTATCTTGCCACAGCCGCAGCCGACCTCACCGGCTTGACCGCCGATGAACTGCAGGCTCGGTTGGATGCTGGCGAAAGCCTTTCCGATATTCTGCTCTCCCTGGGTTACGACGCCACCGAGGTTCCCACAATGGTGCAAGACCTGCGGGAACAGGCCATCTGGCTGGCCGTGGATGCGGGGTTGTTGACCGCAGACGAGGCCACCTTCCTCCTGGAACAAGGCCAGGCGCAAACCCAAAATCAACACGGCTATCGCTACAGTGACAGCACCGACACCTGCACCACGGTGGACGGGATCACCGAGTGCGTGCCCGTGGCGCCTCAAGACGGCACTGGCTTTGGCGCCGACGCCACGCACGGCCACTTCGGACGCGGTGGGCACTAAGCCCTGACGCCACGCAGCACCACAGCACATTGTACGGCTTGCAAAAACTGAATACCCCCTTGAGCACAACAGCGCGGGCCACCCGCGCTGTTGTGTGTTTACGCTGTTGGGTTGCCTCAACCCAAAGGCAGAAATTGCTCGCGGCGCGACCAGCGCAAATGCGCCTCTGCCGCGGTCATCCTTCGAGCAGGGTATAGTTGAAAAAGGCCACCACGTTGGGATCCAAAAAAGCGTTGATGTAGCGAATTTCCTCGGGGGAAAGTTTTTCCCGCCATGCTTCTTGAAGGTAATAGGTCTGATAATGGGAAAAATCCAGGGGGTCGCCTTTGGTAGAACGCTCAATGTTCCGAAAAG
>JAADCW010000031.1 GCA_013154225.1 Chloroflexota bacterium | reverse complement strand
CTGGCCATCCATCGCCAGGTTGGCCAGAAGCTCGCGTCTTTGATCCCGCCCAACGCCAAGGTGTATTGGCAGGGCATTGAGGCAGTGACACCGTTGTTGTATTTGCCTTATTCCGTGCAAACTTTTCCGCCGCAGTATAATGGCCATTTCAATTATCGCAAAGGCGGCGATGCAGACACCATTTATCAATGGGGGTATTGGAACGAGGCATTAGCCCAGCAGTGGCTCCACGAGGCCGATGTGGTTGTGCTTTCCAAAACCGCGGCAAACAAGCCAGACATGCAGCGTCGGCTTCAAGAAGAGGGGTTTGTGGAATTTGGGGTGACCGTGCCCCTTCAGCCTTGTCGCGGCGCGGGCACGAAAATCGTGGTGTACAAGCGCCGCGTCGCCCCCTAAAATCGCCCCAAAAATTTCGCGTGATTGCTGTTCCAACGGTCTCGTACAGAAAAAGCCCCTCTTCCGCCGGGTGAGGAGGGGCTGTCATTATGCTTTGCAATAACGCCGTTTTTTCGGATGAGTGCTAAAGCCAGGCGGCCAACCACAGGGCCAAAGCGGCCGCGATGAAACCCAATCCTGTGCCGGAAATCACGTCCAGCGGATGGTGCACGCCCAAAGCGATGCGCCCCAGGGAAACCGCACTGGCAATGATGAGCAAAGGCCAAAACCAGGCTGCAGGGAGCCAGGCGGCCAGGGTAAGCGCCAACAGCCACGCCCGCAGGGCGTCGCCGCTGGGGAAAGAAGAGTCCACAGGCTTGCGCGGCTGTCCCATTTGCGCGTCGGGCAAGGTTTCGTAGGGCCGTGGACGTCCTACCCATCGCTTGATGGTCATTTCGCCCAGCACCACGATGCCATAAGCCACCAAAATAGCCACACCGCGGCGCCAGCCCAAAAAGAGCGCGGTTGCCCCCGCACCAACGAACAGCCCTCGCAGGGTGCCGATGTGCCAAAGTCGGCGGAATAGGGGCAACGCCCGCCGAAGGGGTTTGTGTAGCCACATGAATACGCGTTCATCCCAGCGGGCAATGGCTGGCACGCGGTGGAGCCAGCCCACAGCAAACAGCACCAGCCCTATGAGCGTCAACGTGCCTGGTGTCATCGTCGCGGTACCTTATCCATCAAATGAGGCCACACCGGGTAAAACATCAGCCACTGCAGGGGGCGTTCCCGAATGTAGCGCTCCACCACCGTCAGCACCCGTTGGGCGTTTTCCCGGATATCGGTTTTGCGATGCCCGGTGCGCTGCATGGGGATGCGCTCGGAAAGGGTGACGTGATAGCGCCCGTCGTCTTCCATACGAGCGGCAACCACCCGCACGGGCACGTTCGCGTCCATGGCCAGCCGCACATGCCCTGTAGGGAGCGGCGCGGGCTGCCCAAAGAAGTTCAGCATCTCTTTTTTGCCTGGCACCGGGCGGTCAACCCCCGTAACCACCACGCCGCCGTTTTTGAGGCGATCCACGGCCTGGAGCAGTGCCCGAGGCGTAATGGGGCTGATGTCCACCCCTGGCGCGGCGCGCATGCGGTTTTGCCAAAGGTAGCCGCTGGTGGGGGTGGCAATGGCCAGAATTTGCGCTTGCACCCCAGCAATGCCCACGGCTTTGATGGCCAGGTCGAAATTGCTCAGATGCGGGCCTACAACCACGTAGCCTGCCCGGCCTTCCTGGCTTTCACGCACCGCTTCCAGGACGTGTTCGTCCAGATGCACCAAACGGCGGATGGCTTCGGTGTCGTGGAGGTTGCGGTAAAGGTCGTAATTGCAGTGCCCGCCGTGGCGAAGCACCGCGTGGACGGCTTCGTCCAGTTGTTTGGCGTCCCACGTCATGCCGTGCACGACCCATTGGTTGAGCCGGACGGCCTGCACCATGCGGGAATTTTTGAAAAGCGCCAGGAAGTCGGCCAGAAGGTAGGCAACGCGATACCCCGCCCGCGGCGGTAGCGCCCGGGCTAAGCCTAGGGCAAAGGCAACCCCGTAACGACTGGTGGTGAGATCTTGAATGTCCATGCGCATCCTTTGATTGGGCGCGGGAGTAGGGGGCCAAGCATCAGCGCCGTGAGGCTTGGCGGGGATGTTTGCCCTCTCGGTTATGCAGTTTTGGCCGGAGGGGGATTTTTCAACAAAGCATAACCTTCAACCAATACCGGAATTCCACGCGCCAAGCACCAAATAACGGCTAGCCACGTGAAAACCAGCGCCACAGTGTGAATGAGCGCGTGAATCGCGGGCAAAGGAGCGCCTGGCGTCCGAAAGGCCAGGTCTAAGGTCAGGGTCACGAAGGCCGCGGCTTTCAAAAAGCCGTAGGTGCTCCGCATGAATTTGGAAGCCACTAGAAAACGGCTGATGGGGGATTTCACCTGCTCAAAAGGCGGTAAGCCACTGCTCATGCCCACGGCGCGTACCGCGTCCACGGTGGTGCCGCGGGCAATCACAATAAGAGGTACTATAATGGGGATGAGTCCCAAATGTGCGAAGACCACCCAGAGCATGATTTCTAACGTGCGGTCGGTGGCAATGTCCAAGGCACTGCCCAAAAGGCTTGTTTCTCCTCGGGCGCGTGCCACGATGCCATCAATGCTGTCCATCAAAATGATGAGCAGGATGAAGGGGGCGCTCCAAAAGCGCAGCGTGAAACCGCCATAGTAGAGAAAAGCAATATAGAGGAAAAGCAAGGGGAAACGGGCTAATGTGATCAAATTGGCCATAGTGCCTTCCGTAGAGGGGATTAGGGCAGGGGTAGTTTAGCATTTTATAAAGGGAAAGGCAAGGGCTGGTTTGGTGTTCTTTGGTACAGGTGGAGACAAATGGCTTTGGCCTTTGCCGTTGTATGTCCAAACCAACCGGGAAAGGATGTTTGGGACGCGACCTTTCTTGTCTTGGAAACTGGTAGCAAGGGCGGTGTCGCCAGTATATAGGGAAAGTGGGTACAAAAGCAAGGCGAAAGACCAATTTTTTAAGCATTTGCTGGTTCGTTTTTACTGCTTTACACTTTAGGCATTCCATGCTACAATAGCAAGGCTTTTGTGGGGGCAGTGGGTTGTCCGGCACGTTGAGCCGGATTTGGTTTCTTCCGTGCTGAAAAGCAGGCGAAGCAAGAGCACCTCCCGGCTCAAGGATGGCCGGGTTGGCTTGTGGCGTGCGTCTGCTGGCCGCACTTTCCCCTATGCCCAGATGTTTCCTGCACCTTTGAGGTGCATTTTCTGTGAACCTTACCGGCACAAAGCCGGATAACTTTTAAAAACAAAAAATACAACGACCGAGAGGTAAGATTTATGAGCAAACCTTTGCGTATTATTCCCTTAGGCGGTGCCGGTGAAATCGGTAAGAATATGACCGCCTACGAATACGGTGATAACATCCTCATCGTTGATGCGGGCATTATGTTCCCCACCAACGATATGCTGGGAATTGACTACATTATTCCTGACTTCCAATATCTGTTGGACAAGCGGCACAAAATTCGTGGCATTGTGTTTACCCACGGCCATGAAGACCACATTGGGGCTGTGCGTCATCTGTTGGAAAAGATCAATGCCCCAATTTACGCCACGCCCCTCACCATGGGGCTTATTGAAGTCAAGCTCGCGCGGGGCGGTTTGAAAGACCGCGTCGAGCGGCATACGGTACATGCGGGCGATACCATCAAGTTGGGCCCGTTCAAGGTGGAATTTTTCCACGTCAGCCACTCTATCCCCGATGCCGTGGGGGTGGGCATCACCACGCCCGCGGGGCTGGTTGTGCAGACAGGCGATTACAAATTCGATCACACCCCTGTGGACGGCTGGCCTACCGATTTCGGCAAACTGGCCGAATTTGGCCGCCGAGGCGTGTTGGCCCTGCTGGCGGATTCCACCAATGCCGATAAGCCCGGCTGGACGCCGTCCGAAAAGGTGATTACCCCCGCGCTGGAATCGGTCTTTCGTGAAGCCCCAGGCCGCATTCTGGTGGCTACGTTTGCATCTTTGATTTCCCGCATGCAGCAGGTGGCTGATGTGGCCTTGGAGCATGGCCGTAAAATGGCCTTTGTGGGCACCAGCATGGTGGAAAACGCGAAAATGGCCCGCCAGCTGGGATATTTGGATATTCCCGAGGCCATGATTGTGCCCCTGGACCAGGCCCTCAAACTCCCGCCTGAGCAGGTCGTGCTCATGTGCACCGGTTCGCAAGGCGAGCCGTCGTCCATCATGGGGCGGCTTTCTATGGGCACAAATCGGGCTTTTGACATTCAAGAAGGCGATACCATTGTGCTTTCTTCCCATCCTATCCCTGGAAATGAGGAAAATGTCTATCGTACCATCAACCGCTTGTTCCGCCGTGGCGCGCGTGTGATTTATGACCCCATTGCGCCGGTGCATGTGTCGGGGCATGCCAGCCAGGAAGAGATGAAACTCATGCTCCACCTGGTGCGGCCTAAATATCTGGTGCCGGTGCATGGCGAACTGCGGCATTTGCATCAACATGCGGCTATGGCGCAGGAATTGGGCTTGCCCAAGGACCATGCGGCCGTGGTGGAAAACGGGCAGGTGATTGAATTCCGCGATGGCGAAATGTCGCTGGGCGAGCGGGTGCCTGGTGGATGGGTCTTTGTGGATGGTAGCGGCGTTGGCGAAGTGGACATGCGCGTGCTCCGTGAGCGGGAAGCCCTGGCACGCGATGGTTTGGTGGTGGTCAATCTGGCGTTGGATACCACCACGGGGCACTTGCTCGACGACCCTGAGATCATCACCCGCGGCTTTGTGCACAGCGGCGAAGCCCAAGATTTGGTGGAAGCCATCCGCCGGCGGGTGGCGCGTACCGTGCGCGCATCCGAAGGCGACGTTCGCCGCGATGTGGAGCAAATGCTCAAATCGTATTTGTTCAACGAAACACGCCGCCGCCCGCAAATTTTCGTTGCGCTGACCGAGGTGGATCGCCAGAAAGAAACCCAACGGCATCCGCAAGCGGTGTGAGTTCTATCGCTGAAACGCG
>JAADCW010000154.1 GCA_013154225.1 Chloroflexota bacterium | reverse complement strand
CGTTCGTGCTGCTCTTCATCTTCTCCCATCAAAAACGCCCCCGCGGGAATGCGGATGAAGCCCAAAGTGGGGTCGGCGGGCATGAGCACGCTGCGCCTCGACGCCGCTGCCGCTCTGCTCAGCGCGATGGTCTCGAAGCGCGGGTCGCCGATTTTCGCCAGAGCGCGCCCGGCTTCTGCCCGTTCGGCAGCAGACAACACCTCACTTTGCAGGGCAGCCTCCAGCCAGCCTCGCGTGCGCTTCAAAACGGTTTCCCCGCCTGCGCCGCGGCGCACTCCCACCAGGCCGATTTCCACCAAAGATTGCGCTACCAGCCCGGCCACCCGCGCCTGTTCGGCACTGACCGCAGCGCCAGGCTGATGGTTCTCCGGAAGCAGCGCGTTCAACGCCGCCAGGGCCAGCCCAAGCCGGTCTGTCCGGGCTGCGTAACCAGTGGAAAGCACGAGCACCTCCCGCCAGCGGTCCCAATCCTCCCGCATTAAGCGAGCGGCCTCGCTGGGGTAATCGGGCAAACTCAACCAATGACACGCGGCGAGGTATTCCTGAAACGAACGGTGGGGGAATGTGTAAGCATCGGGTTTGTGACGGATGAGCAAACCGGCGCGCTCGCGGATAAACTCGATGAACGCGCCCGCTTTGTTCCAATCGTCATTCAGATAAGGTGCCAGCCACTTCCGCAATTGCTCTTCTTGAATGTCCGCGGCTTCCTCGCGCTTGGGCGAGAGGCGGTGGGCTTCATACGCCACGCGATATAAGCCGCTCTTCAAATCGCTCATCTTCAAGCCGGGGATATCCAAATATTCCAGCACCCCGCTGCCATCGATGCGGCTTTCCCAGCGTTCCAGCAGCAAATCCACAGCGTCAGCATATAACTGCGTGCGGTCTTCGGGCAACTTGCCTTTATAGGCATGGAGTTGCGCCATCACGGTCATCAACAGGGGGCGCTCGGCCAAGCCCAACAAATCACGACGGCGCACGGCTTGTTTCAGGCTCTGGGCTTTTTTGTACGCTTCATCCGCGGGAATGCGTCCCCGCGCGGCCAGTTGCTCATACCAGTTCTCGATGAAATGATCGATTTGCTCCAGGCTAAAGGGGGCCAGGGTCACTTCATGGAAGCCTTGCAGTTTCCACGGCTGCCCCACATAAGCATAGGGGCGGCATGTCACCACGTAACGCTGCTGGGGATACAACCCACAGAGCGCATTGACCGCAGCGACAATTTGCTGGCGCTGTTCCTTGGGCACCTCATCCAACCCATCCAGCAAGAAAAGCACCTGGGCGTCGTCACTGGCAAGCCGCGCCTGAAGAACATCCCAAAAAGGCGCAAGCCCCCATTCTTCCAGCGCATGACGGATATACCCCAAAATCAGCGGGAAATTTCCCTTGGAGTGCGTGCCCGCAAAAGCCGCGACATGACGCAACTCCACCCAAAACGGCAACAACACGCCGTGTTCCCATTCGCCCAGGCGCGCCAGCCATGCTTGCGGCGTCTCGGCAAGCCCGGCCTGTGCCATCAGGTAGGTGAGGTGTTTGACGAAAGTGGATTTACCGGAGCCGGGGTCGCCCATGATGAGCAATTTGGCATGGCGGCTGACCATTTCCTGCGCCGAAATCCGCTCCGCCTCTCGCTGCTTGCGCAGAAACTGGCGCAATTCCTCCTCCCGCTCCACGTGGCGCAGTTCCGTAGTATCCAGGTCAATGTACACATCGGCCAGACGCAATCCTTCGCCGCCCGCGGGGTCGGCGTAATCGGTCGTCACCTTTGCCCAGGGCAGCAAATTGGCTTGCCTGGCTGCAGCATCGAGATAACGGCGGAGCAAGTCGTCCTCTGCGGCCTCCTCGGTTGCCCGACCCAAAAACTGATTGATGGTTATCCGCACAATCTGGTGATAATCACCCTCGACCAGCATTCCTCCGCTGCCCACAGCCTTTGCTCCCTCCCCTTCGGCAACCGCACCGTTGCCATGCAGTTCGGCCTGGTAGCGCGTGAGCGCCTGGTTCACCGACCGCACGAGCATTTCATCGGTCAGCGGCAACTGCCGCGCTTCCAGCGCGTCGCGCACCGTCTTTTGGAAACGAAGTTCCTGATAACGGGAGAGGATGGGCCCCCAGATCTCATCGGCCAAAAGCGCGTTTTGCAAGGCATTGAAAAACCGCCGCACCGCCAAAGCGTGTTCTGGCAACCGCTCGCCCCACTGGGCTTGCAAGGATTGCAGGTCGAAACCGCGCATGGGGTCCAGCAATGCACGTACAACCTCTTCCCGAAACGAAGAAGAAGCCAAAAAATCCTGAATTTCCGGGTCGTCGGCGGCAGCCATGGCCGCGTCGAAGGCTTTTTGCAGCGCTCGGGAACGCTTTTTCGCGTCGGTGTGTAAGAAACGCTCCCGCAAATCGTCCCCGGCATCGCCCAAGCCAATTTCTGCCAGCAAGCCCAACATCGCCTCAATGGTGGCTGAAAGCAGTGCTTCAAGGATCATTGTTCCCTCCGTGATATTCTCAAAGAACCCAACACCGCCTTGCGCAGGCCCACGGTGTTGCCGTAGCGCACGTGGTTCACCCAGCCCTGCACGCTGGCGGTCAACTGCTCGAAGGTGATTTCCCCGCGGGCATAGGCTTCCCGCAAGGCGCGCAGTTTCCGCTGATAGTATATCCCCTTTCGGCGCTTCAGGCGCCGCTTTTGCGGGAAGAGGACAAAACCAAGAAAGGGGAAGCCCTCGGTTACCGGCCGCGGCTGGGCGCCGGCGTGAATAACCAGACGCAGAGCAGCAAGGCGGCTTTCCAGGGCTTTTTTCCACACCCACAATTGCGCTTTGTCGTCGCTGAAAAGCAGGAAATCGTCCACGTAACGCACATAGCCTTTGCAGCGCAATTGTCGCTTGACGAAATGGTCGAAGCCATTCAAATACACATTGCCCCAAAACTGGCTGGTCAGGTTGCCAATAGGCAATCCCCGCGCGCGATGGACGGCCCACAGGTCATCACCGGGGAACCAGACCATGCGGTATTCCTCCGCAAGCACCCCCACGCCGCTCTCCAGGATACGATCCATCAGCCAGCGCACGCCCTCGTCACGGATTTTGCGATGCAAGATGGCGCGCAAAATGGCGTGGTCGATGCTGGGGAAGAACTGGCGCAGGTCGCATTGCAGTACATAGCGGTAGCGGCGGGCAAAGGTCTGGGCGCGATTCAGTGCCCGATGCGTGCCCTTGCCCACCCGATTGGCGTAACTATCGTGGATGAAACCACGCTCGAAGATCGGCTCGATCAGGTTGCACAGCGCATGGTGCACCACCCGGTCTCGAAACGGCGCTGCGGAAATCAGCCGCCGCTTGGGTTCGTGAATGTAGAAACTGGCATAGGGGCCTGGGCGGTAGGTTTGCGCTTCGAGTTCCCGTTGCAGTTGCCAGAGGTGGTCTTCCAGGCGATATTCAAACGCGGCCACATTGGCATGGCCGCGCTTGCCTTTGGCCGCGCGTTGGTAGGCCAGCAACAGGTTTTCCCAGGAAATCAACCGCTGATACATGCGAAAGCACGCCTTGTAGGTGGCCCTGCGCCGTGCCACAGCGAGGGCGCAGGGCCGTTGTTATTCGCCCCTCCGGTGGAACCCCGGAAGGCCGGGGACAAGGCTCCGCTGTGTCGGAAGAGGTTGCCTCGGCGGCGAACCCCGCAGGGCGCACCGCATTTCTGGCCGGGAACACGGCCCTGGCCGTGAAACCCACCATTGCGATACATGGACCACCACTACCCGAAAGCCGTTGTTCCTGTTCCTGTTGTTCGGGTTGTTCCTGTTGCGGACGGCGGCGCGGGCGTTCCTCTGATTGTTGTTGAACGAACCGCCGCGCAGCACACGGTGGTCGTGCGAGCCTGTCCCCCGCAAACCATCACGAAGATGGGTTTTGCGAAACTTTGAGCCAACCGCCCAACAGACGGCCGATTTCATCCACCATCCGGGCGGCATGTTGATATTGCCCTGCGCTCAGCCAGCCCCAGCGAGTAATCAAGCGCAGATAAAGGCGCAGGCGGCTCAGGGCTTCGTCCGCACGGCGCAGCGCCTGCACGCGGGCGCGCCCCCGACGGTGCTGGGCGGCTTCCAGATGCTCCCGCAGGTCAAAGGCCGCGTTGAGCAGCCGCTGGGTAACGGTAAAGCGGTGCGCCCGCGGAAAGTGGTTGCTGACCGGCACCAGCCAGGTCAACAGGTCAAAGGTGCGGGTGAAAATCGGCATGGGTGAAACCGCTGACATGATTACAACTCCTAAAAAGTGAAATGCGCGTTTAACGCGGCTGGGGGGCTTTGCCCCCCAGACCCCCCATTCAGAGGATCAGAGGCCAGAGGATCAGGGTTCAGAGGCAGCCGACACAGGGACCACCACTACCCGAATGCCGCGGTTCCAGTTCCTGTTGAGCGGGGCGTTCCTGAGGCGGACGGCGGCGCGGGCGCCCCTCAAATTGTTGACGAACGAACCGCCGCGCAGCACACGGTGGACGCTTGGCGGCGCATCCAGGTCTTCCCGGCCATCCGCGGGGTCGTAGGGATAACCGTAATCCGGCTTTATCCAATCTTCGCCCCACAAACTGCGCGTCCACTCCCAGACGTTGCCGCTCATGTCCACACAGCCATAGGGGCTATCCCCCTGAGGGGAGAAGGTACCCACCGGCGTCGGCCCCGGATTTATCTGCCGGGCGCGCAGACGACGCCAAAAACCACGTCCGCCTTCTTTCCAATACTCTTCGGTGTTCGCGTGATCAGGGAGCCATTCGTCCCCCCAGGGGTAAATGCGACCATCGGTGCCGCGGGCGGCCTTCTCCCACTCCGCCTCGCTGGGCAGCGTCATGCCCCGCCAGCGGGCGTAGGCCAGGGCGTCGTACCAGGTCACCCAGCGCACAGGGTGATCCCCGCCGCCTTTCAAAGCATCGCCATCCGTCGGTTGATAACCTGTCGCCTCAACGAACGCGCGGAACTCGGCCACCGTAACCGGCGCGCGGCCGATGTAATATTCCGGCAGGTACAGCGCATGCTGAGGTTGTTCG
>JAADCW010000210.1 GCA_013154225.1 Chloroflexota bacterium | reverse complement strand
ACCCCATACGCGCGGGCACGCTCTTGTTTGAATTGCTGGGTGTAAAGCCGATAGTATTTGCCGCGCAGGCGCAGCAGTTCCGCGTGGGTGCCCATTTCCACGATGCGGCCTTTTTCCAGCACCAGAATGCGGTCGGCTTTGCGGATGGTGCTCAACCGATGCGCGATGATGAAACTGGTGCGGCCTTCCAGCAGGGCTTCCATGCCTTGCTGAATCAGGGCTTCGGTGAGGGTATCCACGCTGGACGTGGCCTCATCCATCACGAAAATCTCCGGCTGGGCCAGCACTGCCCGCGCCAGGCTGATGAGTTGCTTTTGGCCGGTGGAAAGCAGTACACCGCCCTCGCCTACCTCGGTGTCGTAGCCCCTTTCCAGCCGCATGATGAACTCGTGCGCGCCTGCAATCCGCGCGGCTTCTTCGATTTCCTCATCGGTGGCGTCCTGCCGGCCGTAGCGGATGTTCTCCCGAATGGTGCCGCTGAACAAATGCGGGGTTTGCAGCACGATGCCAATGCGCTTGTGGATGCTTTCCAGGGTGTATTCCCGATAATCGCGGCCCGCAATGCGGATGACGCCTTCCCGCGGTTCATAGAAACGGCACAGCAGGTTGACCAACGTGGTCTTGCCGCCGCCCGTGGGGCCGACGATGGCGATGGCCTCGCCCGAACGTACGGTCAGGCTGAGGTCGCGAATCACAGGCTTGCGCGGCTCATACCAAAACGACACATGATCGAATTGGATTTCGCCCAGCAAGGTCTCTGCAGGCACCGCGCCAGGCAGATCTTTGACGTCAGGCTCGGTATCCAGCAGGGTGAAAATGCGCTCCGCGCCAGCTACCGCGCGCTGAAGCTCGGAAAACACCCGCGCCAGATCCTGCACCGGCCACAGCATCATGGTGACATAGGAAACAAACGCATGGATGCCGCCCACGGTCAGCCCGCCGTGAATGGCCTGCACGCCGCCGTACCACACGATGATGGCCAAAACCACCGCGGCAATAAGTTGCACCGTGGGCAAAAACAGCGCGGAAAGCCAGGCCGCGCGGTAGGAAGCCGCGTACATATCACGGGTGAGTTCCTGAAACTCGCTCAAGTTTTCGTCTTCTCGCGTCAACGCCTTCACCACCCGCACGCCCGTGATGGTTTCGTTGTACGCGCCAGTGATCTCCGCGTTCATCCGCCGCACTTTGCGGAACTCGGCCAGGATGTGCCGCCGAAACAAAATGGCCACATAGACCAGCACCGGCACCATCGCAAACACAATGAGCGCCAGCTTCCAGTTGATGATGAACATGTAGAACGTGGCCGTGAGGATGTTGAGGGTCGCCCACACCATATCCAGCAAGCCCCAGGTCACCAGGTCGGCCACTTTCTTGGAATCCGACGTCACGCGGGCAATCAACCGCCCTACCGACTGCTTGGCATAGTAAGCCAAAGAAAGCTCCTGCAGGTGCTCAAACGTCGCTTTCCGCAGGTCGTATTCGATGCGTTCCCCCAACAGCCCAGCCAGGTAGATGAACGCAAACACCATCACGGCCTGGAAAACCTGCAAGGCACCGTAGCGGATGGCCAACCGCACCATCGCCTGGACATCGCGGTGCATGATGCCCTGGTCAATGATGCCTTTGTTGAGGTAGGTAAAGTAAGAATCCACCCACGAAGTCAGGCCAATGGCGACAACGAAGCCCAAAGCCCACAACCAATAGGGTTTGAGCAAAGCAACGATGCGGCGCACCACCGGTAAGGTGATTTCCGATGTGTATTCCTCTTCTTCAAAAGTGCTTTGAGGCATGATCTTCCCTCGTCAAATCGGTCAAATCGTCCATACGGCCTGCCAGGAACCCGCCGAGGTCATTCCTCAGCCGCGGCCAGTTCCTTTTGCAGTTCCTCGTCAATGCGGGTCTGGATGGCATAAATCTGCCGATACATCCCTTCCTGCGCGAGCAGTTCCTCATGGGTGCCGCGCTGCACAATACGGCCTTTGTCCATGACCAGAATCAGGTCGGCTTCCATCACTGACTGGATGCGATGCGCGATGATGAACGTGGTGCGGCCTTCCATCAGGCGGGTCAACGCGGCGTGAATCGCGGCTTCGGTTTCTGCATCCACACTGGAAGTCGCGTCATCGAGGATTAGAATGCGCGGGTCTTTGAGCAGCGCGCGAGCAATGGCGATGCGCTGTTTCTGACCGCCGGAAAGCATCACCCCGCGCTCTCCCACCACCGTGTCATAGCCATCGGGGAAGGCCATGATTTCGTCGTGAATGGCCGCGGCCCGGGCTGCGGCCTCGATTTCTTCCTGCGAAACTTCTCTCCCCGCGCCATAGGCAATGTTTTCCCGAATAGAGCGGCTGAACAAAAACGGCTCTTGCTCCACAATGCCAATCTGGCGGCGCAACCACGCCCGCGGGTAGCGTTTGAGCTCCACGCCGTCCAGCAGAATGCGGCCCTCGGTGTATTCGTGAAAGCGCGGAATCAGGTTCACCAGGGTGGTTTTGCCGCTGCCGGTGGAACCCAGCAGCGCGACGGCTTGGCCGGGTTCACAGCGGAACGTGATGTCTTCCAGCGCGGGCACGGTGTCGTCGTCGTAGGTAAAGCCAACGTGCTCGAACACCAGCTCCCCGCGGGCTGGCCCATCGGGGATGAAATCGCCATCTTCCAACGGCTCGGGGGTTTCCCGCAAAATCACCGCCAAGCGATCGTAGGACACCAGGCCGGTGGAAGCCTGCACAATCATGCGTCCCAGGCCGCGGATGGGCATAATCAACCGCCCAACCAGACCAACATAAGCCAAATACGTCCCCACGGTGATTTCCCCGTGGATGGCCAACAGCGCGGCATACACAAATCCGCCCAGCATTTGCGCGCCCAAAAGAATATCAGTAAACGGCCAAAAAATGCCGTGCAGGAACGTCAGCGTTTTGCCCAGGCGGTATTTCATCCAATTTTCCCGCTCGAATTTTTGCTTCTCGTATTCCTGGCGAGCAAAAGCCTTCACCACCCGCACGCCGCTCAAGTTTTCCTGCAGGGTGGTAATCAAGCGGGATTCTTGCTGTTGGTAGCGCTCATAGGTTTTCGAGACCCTTTTGAAAAACCACAGGGAAAGCGCGAGCACAAAGGGAAGCACAATGACCGAAACCCACGCCAGTTTAGGGTAAAGGTAGTAAATAGCCGCGAAGTTGATGCCCATCATCAGCACAATGCGGCCTGCGCTAACCACCTGATCTGCAAAAAAGCGGCGCACCGCGTCCACGTCCGACGTCACGCGTTCCACCAAATCGCCGGTGGACGCATGGCTGTGATAGGCCACGCTCAGGCGCTGAATGTGATCGAAGAGGTAATCGCGCAGGCGGCGGGCAATGCCTTCCGCGGTATAGGCCGACAACCGGCCCGACAGGAAAGAAAAGCCGCCTTGGAAAAAGGCCAGCAACACAAAACCCGCGGCCACCCACGCGAAGGCCTGGGGAAGAGTGTGCCCCAAGATTGGTGTTTCCTCCCCCGCGACCAAGTCGGCAAAATAGCGCAGGAGCAAATACGTGGCCGTTTTGGACAAAGAAGCCAGGGCCAAGGCCACCATCGCGGCCAAATACGCGCCGCGATAGCCGGCCATCATGCGCCACAGCCCTTTCCAGCGCCCCAGATGGGCAACGCTGTGCAAATCCACAGGATGACGCTGCAAAGACGACGAACTTTGCATGGTGAACGACCTTTTGAAACGGGGGTCCTGAACCCGGGCGGCATCTCTGTGGCTTGGCACCTCAACAGCCCCCAAAGCCACAAGCCAATGCGCAACCACAGTTCAGAAAGGACAATGGACATTTCCGGCATTCTTCGCCGTACTCCGCGGTTGGATGTTGAACACGCGCCTGATCTTTGCCTGAGTTCTTCTGCCCCTTATCTGCATTGCTTGCCTGCGCTTCAGCATAATTCCTCAAGCTTTTGCTGCCCGTGCGCCCCGCGGCACCAGCCAGTGTGCATTCCACAGTGCCCATTTACATCTGGCTATACGAAACATAGTACAGGGACACAAGGCAAACAAAAAGGCCACAACGCAGCGCGCTGTGGCCTGGAAGTCATCTCCAACCGCGACCTAATGCATCACCTTCTGCCAACAGGCGCGCGACAATACTGCTGTTTCGTCAAGTTGAGCCGTTGTTTCACCATCGCACGCCTCCTTTCTTAGGATTTGCTTACACGCTCATAGTGTAACACTTTTTCAGCGAAAGGGCAACGACCTTTTTCTCCAGAGAGCCCCCATACGGGCGCCGATGACACCCCGCCCTTTGCCCAAGACGTTTGGCCTGGGCTTCGGCTACGCACAATCCCCCTTCCATCCAACTTTCCACCAAAAACCGCAACACGTTGGCCTTTTGTGTGTTTTTATGACATAAGCCATTATCGCACACCATCCCGACCAACTCTTCACAAGGAGGAAAACGATGTCTGATATGCCTGTGGATGAACGCCGGGAGGAAGAAATCTCCCAAGGCCAAGGCGAACTGTATCCCCCACCGCCGCACGTGGTCGCGACCGCAAACGTCAGCCCCGAAGACTACGAGCGCTATCGCCGGGAAGGTGCGGAAAACCCGGTCAAATTCTGGGAAGACCGCGCCAAAGAACTGGTGGATTGGTTCGAGCCGTGGGAAAAGGCCTTTGACGACAGCAACGCGCCCTTTTACAAATGGTTCGTCGGCGCCAAAACCAACATCGTTTACAACGCCTTAGACCGCCACATCAAAACCTGGCGGCGCAACAAAATCGCCCTGATTTGGGAAGGCGAACCCGGCGACCGCCGCGTGTTTTCCTACTACCGGCTTTGGCAGGAAGTGAACCGCTTTGCCAACATCCTCAAAGGCATGGGCGTGAAAAAGGGCGACCGCGTTACCATCTACATGGGCCGCGTGCCCGAACTGCCCATGGCCATGCTGGCTTGCGCCAAAATTGGCGCGATCCACTCTGTGGTTTACGGCGGTTTCAGCGTGGAAGCCCTGGCCGAGCGCATTCAGGACGCGCAAAGCAAGGTGCTCATCACCGCAGACGGTGGGTGGATGCGGGG
>JAADCW010000119.1 GCA_013154225.1 Chloroflexota bacterium | reverse complement strand
CTTCAGGTCGCCCCAGGCCGCGGTTTGCAACACGTGCGCGTCGGGATGAGCCTGGAGAAAAGCCTCCCACGCGGCCGCGTCCACCCGTGCTGTGTTTTCCGTGTTCAATGAAGGAGCCACTGCAAACCTTCCCACCATTGGGGCAGTTTATCCACCACCCAGACCAGCACCGGCGCGATGCCCAACGCGGGAAGCAGGTTCCCGCTACGGATGGGTTTGATTTCCAGCAAACTGCTGACGGCCAGCCCCAGCAGAATTACCCCACCCGCGGCAAACATTTCGTTGGTCATGGCAGGGGTCAGCAGGGCCTGAAGTTGGGCTGCGGCCAGGCTGATGCCGCCCTGATAAAGCAGCACCACAAGCACTGAAAAGAGCACCCCCACGCCCAAAGTCGAGGCAAAGGCCAGGGAAGCAAACCCATCGAGCACGGCCTTGATGGCCAGCAGGCGGTAATCGCCAGTGAGGCCGTCCTGCATGGCGCCCAAAATGGTCATGGGACCAACGCAAAAGAGCAGTGAAGCCGTAAGGAAGCCTTTGACAAAGCGAGAGCCGTTCTCGTCCTCATTGCTGCCGCCCGCGAAGCGGGCTTCCAGCCAGGCGCCAAAATGCTCCAAATGGGTTTCGATGCGCCACCACTCACCCAGCAGGCCGCCCACCAACAGGCTCAGGAGCACGATGATGGCATTGTCGGTTTTGAAGAACATTTGCAGGCCAATGGCCGCGGTAAAAAGCCCCAGCCCGGCTACCACGGTTTCTCGGGCGCGCTGAGGCAACCGCGCACCAAAAAACAGCCCTAACGTGCCCCCCAACAAAATGGTCGCGATGTTGATGAACGTGCCTGTCATGATCAGCCTTCTTTCGCCTTGGTGGTGGTCACGCCTGCTTCTTGGTTCTCCAGCAACTCCAGGGCATAGCAAAGGGAAGAAAGGCGGTTGAGGTAGCGCAGCAGATCGCGGTTTTCCACATCGCCATTCCGCACCAGGGCAGCCAAACGGCGCTCTGCACGGCGCACCACCGTGCGCGCGACATCCAAATACGCGCCCGCAACGGAATCACCGGGCAAAATAAATTCCTTGGGCGGCGGCACAGCCTCGCCAATTTCCGCGATGCGGGCTTCCAGCCAAGCCACCTGCTCCGCGCCCAAGGTGCGGAATTTGGCCGCGTTTTCGGGCGTGGCCGCGACTTCGGCCAGCAAGCGGTAGAGATGGTGCTGTACGGTTTTCAGGAACTCGGCTGTTTTGGGGGATTTGGCATGGGCCCGTGCCAACCCCAAAAATGCCCCTGCTTCGTCAATCGCGCCGATGGCTTCCAGCCGCGGATGGTCTTTTGGCACCCGCCCCTCGCCCAGCAGGCCGGTGGTGCCATCATCGCCAGTGGCAGTAAAGAATTGTTGTGTACTCATACCCAGAATTTTAGCACAGCCAGGCCCAAAACACGGGGCTTCGCGAGGTTCAAAGACGCAGTGGGGGCAGAGACATTGAGGAACGCAAAGACCCGGAGAAGCTCAGGAACGCGAAGGGGATGCCGAGGGCGCAAAGGGGAACACCCCCGGACGAAAAGCCCCCCTCGCTTTTCTAACAAAATCTGCTAAAATAGACACACCCTCACCCTGCAACCACGCTACTCGCAATTATGGCGCTTATTATGTCAAGGAAGGCATTATGGCAGACCGGGAGAAAATCTATCGTGACGCGATGAACGCCGGGCACTCTGCGGCCTGGGATTTGCAATGGGATAAGGCTGCAGAAGCCTATCGGCGGGCGTTGCAGGTCAAACCCAACGACTACCAAGCCCTGATCAGCCTGGGGCTGGCGCTCTTTGAACAACACCGCTTTGAAGACGCGCTAAAGGTTTACGGCCAGGCCGCGCGGGTCGCGCCTGAGGAACCCGCGCCCTGGGAACAAATGGCCCGAATTTATGAGCGGCAAGGGCAACTTCAGGCCGCGGTGCGGGCCGCGCTCCAGGCTGCCGACCGCTTCATGAAGCGCCGCGAAACCAAACGCGGGGTGGATAGTTACCTGCGGGCAATCCGCTTAGATCCTGAAAACCTGGTCGCGCACGGCAGGCTGGCTCTGATTTACGACCGCCTCAAGCAAATTGACAAGGCCGTTGAAGAATACCTGGCAATGGCGGCCTTGCTCCAGCGTGCGGGGAAGATTGACGAAGCCACCAAAGCCGTCCAACGGGCGTTGGCTCTGGTGCCCAACAACCCCAAAGTGCGCCAAGCCTTGGTCGCCCTCAAACAAGGCACCTTGCTGCCCAAGCCCCAACGCCCGCGCGGGGGCACCAACCCGCTCCGTATGGCTAAAATCCGCGAGGCCAGCGCAGCTACCGAAGAAAGCGCGGAAGAGCAACCCGCGGAGCCTGCCACCACCAGCACCCTGGACCCCATCGCCCAAGCACAACAGCAAGCCCTCACCTTCCTGGCCGAAGTGCTTTTCGAGCAAGCCGAAGAAGGCGGCGAGGACAGCGGCGAAGGCGGCAACCTGGACCTGCTCATCCAGGGCATGACCAGCCCGCGCGCCCGCCGACAGCAACGCAGCCGCATCTTGCTGTTGCTGGGGCAAGTTGTGGACCAACAAACCCAAGGCAACTACGCCCAAGCCGCAGAGGAACTCAGCCGTGCCGTGGATGCAGGGCTGGATCATCCCGCGGCTTATTTTGATTTAGGCTTTTTGCTGGTCTCTTCCGACCAGCCCCAAGAAGCCCTCCGCTATTTGCAAAAATCGGCCTCGCATCCCAATTTCGGCATGGCTTCCCACCTTTTGCTGGCCCGAGCCTTCCGCCAACTGGGCAAAAAAGTGGAAGCCGCGCAACACTACCTCGAAGCCCTGCGCCTGGCCGATATGAGCGTGCTTCCGCCTGAGCAGGCCGATGCCCTGGGGCAACTTTACGAACCGCTCATCGCCCAGGTAGCCCACGATGCCGAAGAGGAAACCCTCGACCGGATTGCCGAAAACGTGGAGCAGATGCTCAACCGCCCGGATTGGCGGGAACAAGTGCGGCTGGCGCGGGAACGCCTGGCACAGGAAAGCGACGAAAACGCGGGCCTGCTGCCCTTGGCCGACATGCTCATCGAAGCCCAAAGCGGCCGCATCGTCGAGGCCTTGGGGCTGGTGCACGAATGGCTGGAGCGCGGTGCCCTGGGCGCGGCTCTGGAAGAAGCCCAACTGGCGCTGATGTACGCGCCTTCTTACCTGCCGCTGCACATCCTGATGGCCGACATCCTCACCGAACAAGGCCTGCAAGAAGCCGCGGAAGAAAAATACCTCACCGTAGCCCGCACGTACCTCATTCGCGGCAACGCGGAGCGCGCGGTGGAACTCTACCGCCGTGTACTGGAACTCAACCCCCATCACACTGAAGCCCACGCCCGCCTGATTGACGCGCTGGTGAGCCAAAATCGGCTGGAAGAAGCCATTGCCCACTATATGGAAGTGGCCGACCAGCACTATCAACTGGCCGAACTCCAACAAGCCGAACAGGTTTACGAGCGCGCCCTGCGCCTGGCACGGCGGCTTCCCAATGGCGGCCTGTGGCAACGGCAAATCCTCCGCCAATTGGCTGACCTGGCCGAACAACGCCTGGATTGGCGCAAGGCCGCGCTGATGTACGAGCAAATCCGCACCCTGGAACCTCAAGACGAACAAATCCGCGCCAAATTGGTGGATTTGCACCTCAAACTGGCCCGCGTGCCGCAGGCCATGGCCGAATTGGACGACTACATCGCCTACCTGCGCCGGGAAGGTGACATCACCCAGGCCCTGGCCCTGCTCACCGAACTCACCGAGCGGCACCCCGACGTAGGCGACCTGTACGTGCGCCTGGGGCAACTTTACACCAGCCTGGGGCAAAAAGGCGAGGCCATCAAAGCCTACGATACCGCGGGCGAAAAATTCCTGGACGAAGGCCGCGTAGAAGATGCCATCCAGGCTGTGGAAGCCATCTTGGCGTTGAACCCACCCGAAGCCGACGCGTATCGGCAGGTGCTGGAAGACCTGCGCGCCTCGCGCTAACCCCCAGCGCGTGGTATAATTTGCCCGCCCTGCCCCCGTAGCTCAATGGACAGAGCGCCGGACTTCGAATCCGTCGGTTGCGCGTTCGAGTCGCGCCGGGGGCGCTGGCTTCAAAGGCACCATTCAGGTGCCTTTGCGCTTTTAACGCCGCAACGGCAAACAGTGGCGCGCACAAGGGAAATATGCTATATTGTTGGCAATACTTCCAGGGGTATCATCAGCGCAAGTATCCGTGTGCTATAAAACCAACACCCAAAACAACCACAACTTCCCCCACAACCGCGGCACAAAAGCACCGCGCGTTTAGTCCCTGCACCCGTTGCTAAGTGGGTTTCGGATAAATCTCCAGCATTTTGTGTCGAGCGAGGCGCCCTTCCACAAGTGCTTCGCAGGCATCGCTCAGGGCCTTTTTCTACAACGCAGGCAAGGGAGGTCAGCAATGTCAAATGTCTTTGATTTGTTCCTCAGAATACTGGTGTTCACAGTGCTTTTTAGCATCATCAAGCGGGCAGGGCCCCGCATTCTGCGCTGGCCGAGCACTTTACTTTCCCAACAACAAAACCTCCAACAAGATGAAATCCGCTACAATCCCCTTGCCTTGGGGCTTACCGCCCTGGCCGGCATCGGCTACTTCGTCTTTGCCCTCTTGGCACTATATAGCAGAAAGCAAGGGAACCCCACAGCCTCGTGGGGGATCATCTTCGGGTTTGCCGCGGCTGGCGTCTTTTCGCTGGGTCTCGCGGCGTTTTTTGCCAAAGAACGTCTGCAACTTAGCCCAACAGGCATCACCTACACCCGCTTGTGGGAATCGGGCTTCATTCCCTGGTCGCAGATCAAAGAGGTCAAATATTCTTCTTTTTGGCAGACGCTCATCATCAAATCTTACGATGGCGACCGTATCACAATGTCGCCTTTGATATTGCATCAGGGCCCCAAACTGGCCAAAATGCTTTTGGAACACGCGCCTACCACGGCCATCTCTGACCAAACGCGAGAATTTTTACAACAGTGGGCACGCGGATACGCACTGCCTAAATCGTGACGCGCCTAA
>JAADCW010000167.1 GCA_013154225.1 Chloroflexota bacterium | reverse complement strand
GTCGCCACAGCCGCCGCGGGCTGGAAGGCCACGGCTAGGATAACCTGGTGCGCGCCTACCCGGCCTAACGCGCGAGCACGCGTGGCCGACAATAGTAGAATGAGCCCGAGCCAAGCAAACTAGTAGAAGGGTGGCGATGCCCAAGCGATATCGCATTAAATTCGATGAAGAGGCGCGGGCTAAGTTGCAAGCCTGGGTCAAGAATCCCTCAAACCGTATCTCCGCAAGCGAGTCCGGGCGATTTTGCTGGTTGCCGAGGGGCAGCCTCTGTACCAGGTGGCCGAACATGCCCGGATACGGGTCCATCGGGCCACGGTGAGCCAATGGGTACGCCGGTACTTGGCCGAAGGGCTCCATGGGTTGAAAGTGAGGCCGGGGCGAGGACGCAAGCCGGATTTTTCCCCTCGATCGGTGGCCGAAGCCCGGATGGAGGTGGCGTTGCTGCTGCAGCGTAGTCCGCGTGCGGAGGGGGTGCCGCGAACTCGTTGGCGGTTACAAGATATCGGTCAAGCGGTAGCCTGGCTGCGGGGATACAGTGAAGCGGGGATTTTCCAAGTGCTGAAGCGGTTAGGCTTCCGTCGGAAGCAGGCGTTACCCTTTGTGCGCAGTCCCGACCCCACCCATCAGAGCAAATGGCAGGCCGTGCTACGGGCGTATATGGCGTGTCAGCGGCCGGACCAGGTGGTGCTCCTCTTCATGGACGAATTCACCTATTATCGTCTTCCCCACAAAGCCCCGGCCTGTTATTCCCAGGGGAAAGGCCAGCCCCGCGCCTATCAATATCCTGGCCCCAATACCAAAACCCGTTTGGTATCTGTGCTGAATGCCTTGGCCGGCCAAGTTCTCTATCGGCAGCGGGCCAAAATTGGACACAAGGCTCTCATCGATTTCTATGCCCAGGTGCGGGCCGCCTATCCCGCAGCTGAACGCCTTTACCTGGTGCAAGATAACTGGCCGGTTCATACCTTGCCCGATGTGTTGGCGGCCATGCGTACCCATGGCTTGACCTCGTTGTTTTTGCCGACGTATGCTTCCTGGTTGAACCCCATTGAGAAGTTGTGGCGCTGGCTTCGGCAGGATGTGCTCCACTTACATCGCCTGGCCCTTTGGTTGGATCTTCTCCGCACCCAGGTCGCCGAGTTCCTGGATCAATTTCAACATGGCTCCGAGGCCTTGCTTCGCTATGTCGGACTATTGTTAGGATAATTTGTTAATCTCTAATTGTTCACAGCCTAACGTGCCCAAAATTTCCGCCTGGGTGCCCAGACCGCTACGAAGGCAAAGCCCCAACGACGAGCGCAGGAACGTGCCAACCCCATAAGGTGGAGGCTGCCTGTAACGCTCCGTGGCTACAGAACTGCCAAACAGGTAGACAAAAACTGGGGGTCATTAATCAAGGAGGCTTGGTCGATCCCTCTAGAGGAGGAAGATTAAGATAAAAACGTCGCCCGCCTGCTTGACATTGTGAGGTGTGGCTACACCATAAATACCAATCACACAGCGTTAATTGTTGAGAGGTTATCTTCAGTGGATTTTCTCTTAGGAGGTCCTGCATACGCACTATATAATCGTCTTGCTTCTCGCGAACATCCCCGTGTATCAAATTGATATCCCTCGCCCAAATCTCGCAGGCCCAAGCAATGGATTCGATCTTTACATCAATGACAGCAGGATAAAGGTGTAGAAATTCTCCAATAGAAAACCCACGGAAGATCCGACCTGGGAGGCGCTCTGGCGCAACCATGAGTATCCATAAATAACAGCTTCGTAAATCAGTTTGCAAATTCTTTTGTATTTCATGCAGAGTTATTGTAGTTGGTATGTAAAAGTAACCTTCTAAGAACACAAAGACATGATCCTGAGTACTACCTACAGTTTTCCATTTGATGATTACTTCTGACGATTCCTGCCAAGTCCATATAGAATCGTTACCTTCACTAAGAATTAAAAGATTCGAGCAGATTTCTGGATGCAAGATTTGCCAAGCAGCAAACATGGTTTTATGATTAAAAGCTCGCCTGCGATCATGAAATGATGGCGCGTAAAGACCTGTTATAAAACCTTGTCCAACAGCCTCAGAGCAAGTGGAATTCAGAACACACTCTTGTAATGTAGGTGAAGTCGTGACTAAGGAGACCCATACACGGGCCAAAAGTGCAGATATTAATAGCATAAAAAGTAACCATAAAGCAAAAAGTCGATAGGGTCTTGTTCCAGAACTCCTTCTGCGAAAGTTATTGTGCGCCTTTTGCGATAGATGCTTCAAGCTCATCGTTCGCCCCTAAGGTGCGGAAAATAGGGGAATGTTTATTATTTTAAAGTCAAGCTTCCCTGTTTGTACTCGAAGATATATAGAACGCTTCTTAACCCATGCGGATGGAGCAATTTCGCTTGCGGGAAAAACAGGTGGAGCAATCTCTTGAGGCCAGTTAATTATATGCCATTGGCCGTTGCTATAAACCAAAGGACGCATATACTTATCTTTATTTTTTGGTAGACGTCCTCGTATTCGCTCCCAATCCTGGTAAGGTATCGCACCTTGTACACCTCCCATCATATCAGCAATGTCCTGTAAGGTTAATCGCGGATTGCGATACCGTAAATATGCTACATAATTCGATGGCAAATCCTCTAATGAAAACCCTGATGTCCACCCTATACGCCCCCAGGGCGTCGATAATGATAATAAGTCCTGCATAGTCTCAAAAGTCCAAATTGTCTCTTTGTAAGCATGGAAATATAATGCCTCTTTGGTGGAAGAAGATAATCCTTTTTGAGGAAGATTGAATTGCACTTCCACGCCAATTTTGATCAAGTTGCCTTTCTCAATAAACATGCGACCCTCATTCCATAGATCGTCTGGTCGCAATCCTTTCTTCTTCAGCTGCCCTGGATCAGCATGAAAAGGATCAATACAAAGTCGTGGCGTGCACCATAAATTGCGATCTTGCAAGCCAAATGTGCCTGGCGGCAATATCGAAATATCTTGAAGTACTTCGGATGGCAACGGCAGCGATGGCGAGCTAGAAAGTTCACTTTTCTGTTTAGAATAATGGTGTAAAAGGTTCCCCCACGCTTTACTAACCCCCACCTCAGCATCAAAAGCCTGGTTCGCTGCTTGAATTCGATTATATCGAGCCAACGCTCGATTATCTAAGGCTTTGAATTCCTCGACAGAGAGGCGCCGCCGCGGGCGCACCTCGGGATGCCCCTCGTCCGCTTCTTCCTCCCAGGGGTCGAGGCCGGGCGCGGCCGCAGCCTCCTGCGCCGCAGCGGCTTCGGCTTGCTGTTGGCGCAGAGCTACAAACCACGCATTCACCCGCGCCCGCCACGCGGCATACAACCGGCGGTAGTACGCGGCCGCCAGCGCAGCCACCACGCCCGCAAACAGCGCCCCGACCACCACCGTCTTCGCCCACGACGGTGCCTCGCCCACCAGCCCCGTGTGCACCGGCACCGGCGTCGCCGTGGGCAGGGGTGTCGCGGTGGCCACCCCGCCCAACGGCCGCGGCGTGGGCGTGGGCCCGGGCGTGAACGTGGCCAACGGCGTGGGCAGCACGACGCCCACACCGACCACCCTCGGCGTCGCGGTCGCAACCCCAGTGGCCGAGATGGGACCGGGGCCAGACCGCCGCGCGGCCACCAACGGGAGCCCCGGATGATATTTACGCCGTACCCGTCTCTTCGGCACCCCCGATCGGGCGCCCACGCTCAGCCTGCTCCTGCCGCGCCCGCCGCCGCATCTCTCGCCGTACCGCCCGCAACTGCTCCCGCACCCTCGCGTCCAACCGACGCCGCCGCTTCCACGCCCACGCCAGGTCCTCCTGGGCCTCCTCTTCCCGGCCCAGTCGCCACAGTAGCAAGCCCCGCCGTGCCCGGGCGTAAACCTCCGCCGACCTCCCCTGCGCTGTATACCGGCCCCACGCTTCCAGCGCTTCTTCCCCTCTACCTTCTTCTCCCATGGGAGTTGTCCAGCCAATCGCCTGGGCCGGCTTTGCAGTCCGGCCCAGCCTTCGTGTCGGAAGCGGGCGCGCCTCTTGGATACCCCTGTTCGCTGCATCCCCCAGTTTTGTGGTCACCTCGACGACCGTGAGCCCTGCCCGCAGCCAAAAGGATGGCCCGTTCGTGTTCCGCCATCGAGGTTATGTTATGCTTCCCACATCGCAGGATGCGACCAATTCGACCCTACTCCCAGCTCGATGTCTTGAGGGTTTCTTCCCTCTACCCGAAGTAATACCTAGAGGCATTACGTCTAAGTATCAAATTATACTATTCAAGAGAATGTATAAGAAACAGCCCAAAAATTACAAAAGCTAAAGCAATGAGGAAGACCCCAACCCACCTTATCCAACTCGTCAAGTAAGGAAAAGCCAATTCAAAAACTCCAAAAACACCAGCACAAAGCATGGCATATATAGCATACCTGAAGAAGCGCATTTCATCATACCATCCCCAATAAACAGACAAACCGATAGTTGTAATTACACAAATTCGGTTCAACAGCGCTACAAGCTTCATACTCTTACCCTCCATGCGATCTTTGAAATCATTCTGGGCAATCACGCACCCAGGTAGTATAAGCTGTGTAAAACAGCGAAAGATGATTTGCTATGCTAAAATCTGGCTTGGGTATAAATCCCGCGCCAAACAAAGATATGGACACAATAACATCTTGCTGAGTTGTGCAATGTAAACCATGTTTATATTGATACCCTGTAGAAATAACGCTCAAAAGCCCAGCCACACGTCCCAACGACCAAAAGGCAATAGCACCTAAAAGCGTAATCCCCCCAAAAGGTTGAGGCGAGATAGCTACAAGGATGTATGCAGCATCTGTCGCGATGACCGCAACCGCAGCCGAGAGAAGAGGGGTATATTGCCAGCCTAAAAAGCGGTCCACCAGACTTTTATTTTGAGAGAATTTAGGCGCTTCTGCGAGGCCGATTTCCTCCGTTTGCACTTCTATCTCCCCCAACCTGCGAGTGGTTCTGCGAGTGGGCGTGGCCTGCCAGGCCGCACGGCTCGCCTGCTCGCGTTCATACGCCGCGAGCTGTTCGTTGTCGTACTGCTTCCACTCCGC
>JAADCW010000189.1 GCA_013154225.1 Chloroflexota bacterium | reverse complement strand
TCCCCGTCGTGAAACGGCTCAAGCCGCGCCGCGCAGTAAGGGCAAAAGCGGTATGCGCCCCGCATGGTTATCCTTGCCCGGAAAGCACATCCTGCAGGTTGGGCGTATCAGGGTGCTCCCGACGCTCAGCGCGCAAACGCCGCGCCTCTTCCAATCGCTGGCCGCGCAGTTTGTGAATGCCAAACACCAAAATGATGAGCAAAAGCCCCAACACCACCAACTCTGACATAAACATGGAAAAGCGTTCCCCCTCGACAATGAAGCGGTTGCTTTCCGCGGTAATGATGATGATTCGCCGCACCACTGAAATCAAGCCAACCACCAAAAACGGCTCGCTGAACATTCGCCGCTGAGTGAGCGAAATTTTGACCATTTGCAGAATCTCGCCCAACATCGAAACCACCAATAATTGATCTAAAATGGCCAGGGCATCAAACCGAACAACGGAAAAGCGGTTAAACCAAGGCAAAAAATATTCCCACCAAATTTGAATCAAAGCCCCCACCGCGGCAATAAGCAGGGTAAAACCAATGCCAATATAAACCAGCGCCTCAGCCCGTTTCCAAAGGCGCAATATGGTTTCCATCATAGACCCTCCTCATACTTTTCCCTCGCGGGCGCCCTTTTCGTAGGCGTCCGCGAGGGGGTTGCATTCATCCAAGCCAAATTCCTTGCGAGATGGTGTTCCGCCCTTTGCTCTTCTTCTCGCGGGCTGTGGTGTTTGGCGCGAAACACACTTGCTCAAAACAACGGCTACTTCTGGGTCACGCTGAGTTGAATGTCAGAATCCATGCTCATGGGGATGGGCATCTTTTCCCCGGTGTCCACGTTGACCACATACAGCTTGCCTTCCAAATGCTGGGTCACGTGGCTTTCGGTAGGCATCCCATTGGCGGTGTTCACAGTCATGGTGCCTTCCTGCGTGCCCATCAGTTCGTAGGAAAGTTTGAAAATGCGGCTGGCGTCGTCTACAATTTTCTCCGGATCGCTCTTCAAGGTGGCGTCCAGTGCAATCACGGCCTTGCCATCTTCCAAGGATTTAATCGTGTATTGGGTATGCACCTGCAAAGGGAAAAGGGCGTTGTATTCGGTATCGGCCTCCCAAGTAGCCCCAACCTCCAACGGAGCAGATCCATACTGCCCAAAGAGCATATCCACCTGCTCGTTGATGGCCTCTTCACCAAAGGTTTCTACCAGCGCCTGATAAAAGGACTTCTTCTGAAGGTCATCCAAATCTGTGGCGTCGGTCACTTCCTGGAACAATTCTTCCAAACCCTGCACGTCCTTCAACTTCCCCGTAGGCGCCAGCACCATGGTGTAAGAC
The DNA here is from genome assembly GCA_013154225.1 of Chloroflexota bacterium. Lineage (GTDB taxonomy): Bacteria > Chloroflexota > Anaerolineae > Anaerolineales > DRMV01 > DRMV01. The sequence goes on along the minus strand of JAADCW010000189.1, from coordinate 3,804 downwards.
TTCCCCACCATAGCATCCACGCCTGTAAAAAACTTCGGAGGCGTTTCGTCAGAGGCCGAATCGTAAGCAACTTTCTGCCCGTTTTGGGTTTGCTCAATGGCGATATGGTCATAAGTCACCTGAATGGTCGCGTTGCCTTCGGCATCCACATCGGTAACCTTCCAGGTGTAATCGAACACCAGATTTTGCTTGATGTACATGGGCTGTCCCATCAATTCCTGGGACATATCCTGCGAAACCGCGGAATGCACGGCAAAAGTATCGCCCACTTTGAGGTTCAATTTCAGCGAAGCAGACTGCTGACACGCGCTCAACACCAGCCCAAACAGCGCCAGGCTGAGAAACACGGCCAACCAGCGGGTTTTTCTTTGCATTTTTCCTCCAAAGGGCTCTGAGGCCGCGCCTACGCCGGCCTCAGGCAAAAGTATGGCGGCATTATACCGCAATTCATTTCAGGGGCACGATTTCCCCCCAGACCCTCTTCCCCTCAATATGCAGCAACGCCACAGTGGGCGGCAAATGAGGGAAGATAGGGCGCACAGGCGAGCCAGGGTTGCAAAGCAAGCGCGTGCCCACCCAGCGACACAGGGGGTAATGCGTATGTCCAAAAATCACCACATCGGCCTGGGGGAAAGCGTCCAAAGCCCGCCGCTCAAAGCGTGCGAAAGGCACACCGCGGCGCCAATGCTCCCATTTATCGCTCAGATACTGCCCCAAACTGCCGTGGCCGTGGATAAGCCCCACATGCACGTGGTCAAAGGTCATTTCCAGGCGGGTGGGCAACTGCCGCAGGAAATAAACATCGCGGTTACCCCGCACCGCCCACGTGGGCGCGACGTCCTCCAGCGCCCGCAAAACCCGCGGGTGAATGACGTCGCCCGCGTGCAAGATAGCCTCAACCTGGGCCGCGCGGAACACCTCCAGCACCTGCGGCGGCAACGCGCTTGCCCGATCGGGCACGTGGGTATCGGCCAGCACGCCCACAACGGGCACGGTCATTCCTCCGTTGCTTCGAGGGCCTGGCGGGCGCGGCGCAAGGGCCGTGAAGTGCCGAAACGGTTTTCAATGGCCGTGAGCAGCGCCAACGCCCGGTCGCGATGCCGCCGCGGCCACGATCCCCGCAAAGCCCGCGCGTAGGCTTCGGCTGGCGTGGGCGGTGCTTCAATCCACGACGTCAACAAAGCCAACACCTCCTCATCCAGCCCCTGGGTGGCAAATCTGCGCAAAGCATCACCCAACGCGCGTTGAACCTCTGGGCGCGAATCGTCACGGAATGCCGCGGCCAAGCGCAAGCCGCGTGAGGCATAGGCTTCGGGCACATCGGGCAAAACGTGCAACATCAACACCGCGGCCCGGGGGGAAAGGGGCTGTTTGGCCTGCTTCCACGACGTCAGCATAGCCAGCAAAGCATCGGGGGCTTCGGCTGCCTTTTTCCGCAGAAAGGTCTCCAAAGCCGTGCGCACTTCATCACGCGGGTCAGCGGCCAGCCGCCTGAGCCAGGCTCCTGGTGCCGCGTTCCCCTGCAGAGCACGCGCGGCCAGCGCCACCGCGGCCAAAGCGCGGATGCCAGCCCACGACGACGCGGCCATCTCTTGGAGATAATCCTGCGGCACGGTGGGCATGGCCAAAATTTCGCCCAAGGGCACCAAAATGGTCTGCACGTCGGCCTCGTCCAAAGGCGCATTGGCAGCAAATGCAGGCCAGGCCCGAAAGCCCTCCAAAGCCCAATCCAGGGCTTCGGGGTCGCCCAAACGGGCTGCGCTTTTGAGGTCTATGCGCAGTTCTGCGGGAGAAAACTTTTCTGCAGGCACAGCACGTCCTCCCAGGAATTTTTGCAAGGGTTTAGGCATCTCGCGATAATGCCCAAGCCGTTTTAAAGGCAAATGCGCGGGTTTGCGCCCGCGCATTGTACCATAGGGAAGAAGCGATGGTCATTCCATACCCAGGTAAGTTTTCTGCACCATTTCGTTGTTTCGCAGGTTCTCAGCCGTATCTGTAAGGGCAATTTCTCCGGTGCGGAGCACATACCCACGGTGGGCAATGGAAAGCGCCATCAGTGCGTTCTGCTCGACCAGCAAGATGGTAGTGCCTTGCTTGTTGATGTCCACAATGGTGTCGAAGATGAGTTCCACCAACACCGGCGCCAACCCCATCGAAGGCTCGTCCAGCAACAGCAGGCGCGGCCGAGCCATGAGCGCGCGGCCAATGGCCAACATCTGCTGCTCACCACCCGAGAGCGTGCCTGCAACCTGGTTGCGGCGTTCCTTCAGACGGGGGAAGAGTTCGTACACCCGTTCCAGATCTTCTTTGATGCCGTCTTTGTCGTTCCGAATGTAAGCACCCAGGTCCAGGTTTTCGGCCACGGTCAGGCGGGCGAAGATACCACGGCCTTCAGGCACCATCGAAACGCCTTTGTACACGATTTCATGAGGCTTGAATTTGGTGAGGTCTTCTCCCTCGAGCAGCACCTCTCCCTGACGGGGCTTGACCAACCCCGTGATGGTGCGCAGGGTGGTGGTTTTGCCCGCGCCGTTGGCGCCAATGAGGGTTACGATTTCGCCCTGCTCAACGGTCAGGGAAATGCCTTTGAGGGCCTCGATATTGCCATAAAAAGAGTGGACGTCGTGAAGTTCCAACATAGCCATAAGCGCTTCTCCTCTAAGCCGTCGCGGTAGCCTGGGCTTCGCCGCCCAAACCAGAAGCCGCGCCGCGACCCAGGTAGGCCTCGATCACCCGCGGATTGCGTTGAATTTCTTCCGGCTTGCCTTCGGCAATCTTTTGACCGAAGTCCAACACCGCGATTTTTTCGCTGATGGTCATCACCACTTTCATGTCATGCTCAATGAGCAAAATGCTGAGGCCCAACTCATCGCGCAGGTGGCGAATGAAGCGAATCATCTCCGCGGTTTCCTGGGGATTCATACCTGCGGTCGGCTCGTCCAGCAACAGCAGTTTGGGCTTACTGGCCAGGGCACGGGCAATTTCCAACCGCCGCTGCGCGCCGTAAGGCAGGTTGCGCGCCAGTTGGTCGCCCAAACCCGAGAGGCCCACAAAGTTCAACAGACGGCGAGCTTCCTCCAGGGCTTCCTGTTCCTCCCGATGGTAGCGGGGGGTGTGGAAGATGGCATCCCACCAGGTGTGCCGCATTCGCGGGTGCCGCCCCACCATGATGTTTTCAATGGCGGTCATGTTGGAAAACAGGCGGATGTTCTGGTAGGTACGCGCGATCCCCATGCGCGTCACCCGGTCGGGGGTAAGGCCCTGGATTTCGTGCCCGTCGAAGATGATTTGCCCTTCTTCGGGGTTATAGAAGCCGGTGATGCAGTTGAAAAAGGTGGTCTTCCCCGCGCCGTTGGGGCCAATGACGCTGGCAATACTGCCCTCTTCGATTTCAAAATCCAGATTGTTGACGGCCACCAAGCCGCCAAAGCGTTTCGTAACACCACGAGCAATCAAAATGGGAGCCATGTGCGCCTCCTAATCACCGCTCTCGTCCACGCGCAGTTCCCGCTGACGAATGGGTTCAGGCCAGAAGCCTTCGGGCTTCAACAACATCATCGCGATCAACGCCAAGCCGTACATCAACATCCGGTATTCGGCAAACTCGCGCAACAGTTCCGGCAAGCCCACCAGCGCCAGGGAACCCACCACCACGCCGGGCAGACTGCCAATACCGCCCACGATGATCAACGACAAGACGTTGATGGAAATCAACAGGTTGAAACTGTGGGGGAAGATGGAGCCCACGTACGAAGCGAAAATTGCGCCCGACAGGCCGGAGAACGAAGCGCCAAAGGCAAAGGC
>JAADCW010000174.1 GCA_013154225.1 Chloroflexota bacterium | reverse complement strand
CAAAAAGCACCAAAGAAGAAAACGCGAATGGTTGCGTTTCGGAAGCGCTGCTCGGGGTGCGCGACAATAACCTTTGCGGAGGCGTTGGTGACGAGCTCGACCGGCGAGGCCGGAATGGGGTGTGGGATGTTACAAAAATCGAGCGAGCATGCAAAAGTCACTTTCCCACTGCGGCGGAGGCACAGGCGTGCGTGGAGCGGGCAACGTATATTCACCACGGTAAAAATAAAGACACCCGTCTGAGTATTTCCCGCTACGGCCAGATCGTCCGCGCGTTCAACGAAGCCGGGCTGATTAACGTGCCCTTCAACCCCGACGGCGCGAACCTGGTGGGTTCACCGCGGGTGGCCCTGATATCGCTTCACTTCAACAGCGCTCCCCATGCCGGGGCAATGTTTACGAGTATAATTCGCGGAATCGGTAGCGGTGGTAGTGATGTTCTGGCTCCGAACCAGGCGGTCAGCCAGGGCCCAAACCCCGCCGCCGCGGTAAGCCGGAACCTGGTCACCTCGACCCTCGAATACATGCTCAGGTCGCTCAAAGACAAAGGGGCACTGCCTGAGGCAAAAAACAAACACGTTCTTTACTACTGGGATGCGGGCATCGTTCGCAACGGGGCCCATGCGCTAGAATTCGACCTCCACGGACGACCGGGGGCGGTTTTTACCAAAAGTGAAAAGATGAAGGGGGAGTACGAGAAACCGCCCAAGTATGTCGGCCCAGTGACGGTAGCCTCAGGACTCGATCCAAGTTATGATGGAAATGATCGAATAATAAATATCGCGATAGACAAAAGCGCCATCACCATCCCCAATACGACGCTCATAGAGGTCGCGAGCTACGTCGAATGCAACAACGCCAGAGCTTTGGCGCAGAGCCTCGCCCGCCGAAACGTCCAGGAATGTTACAACGAGCAGCATCCGCCCGCGGGTTGCCCGCCGCCTCCCGACACAAACGACCCCCTCGACGTCGCCGCCGAGGACATCGCCCACGGCCTGGTGGAGTATTACGAGAGCTACGTGCCCGGTTTCAAGCAGAAAGCGTGCGACAATCTTAAGAACAGCGATTGGAAAGACAACCTGCCCGACTGGTGCGGCAGCACTGCAGGGGGCGGCGGTAATGGAACGGCCGACATTGACAACATATCCCCGTCTAGCATCGAAGTTACCGCCTGGGCTAATGCTGCATCGGCCAGCAGCGGCACGGTATCACTGAGCTTTAGCAACGTCGGCACGGCGGACTTAGAGGCAACCGTTAGTACTAGTATGCCGATTGTAAGCATTGGGACACCCGAAGTTTATCCTACGGGCGAGATTGCCATGGCGTCTGCTAATCAGCAAATAGTATTGTCGCCGGGTGAAACTGCGAAAGTCGGAATTTCATATAAATGCAGCAGTGTTGGCGAGTTTTCCAAGCCTATAGTGATCAGCAGTAATGATCCAGATGAGCCCGTAATAGAAGTGCCGATGGTGGTTCATTGTAAAGAAAAGCCAAGTATCTATATACGAGGCTACGATGTGCTAAAAAACCAGTTTTATGAGTCTTACGGAGACAACGAGAGGTATTACGTTCCAGAGTATACGGCAATGAATTTTTGGATGGAATCAGATGAGGCGTGGGGGGTACCTGTAGGACCAAATCCTAGCATCAATATACTAGCAGGGTATTCAAGTACACCAATTACTGTAAACATAGAAACACCTAGCTGGTTGCAAGTAACACCTAGCAGTTTCGAGTTGAACATTGGCGACATGATACGATTTTCGCAGTTGGACTATTCGGCTGACTGTGACGGGCCGGGAGAAAAGAACGGAAAATTTATCATCACAACGACAGGCAGTAGTTCAAGCAGCATAGAAATACCAGTTCGGCTTATGTGTATTGATTTAGAAGTGGAATTTGATCCTGACACATATAATGATCCCGAGGATCCCGTATCTACTTGGTGTGGTTTGTTGTATGGTTCAGTTGCCGTAATAGGAGCCGACAACCTCAAAGAATTGTTCGTCCGAGTACTGCATGAATACGACGATGACGACAACAGAATTCCAGTTGGGGTAGAGTATGCAAAACCACGTATGAGTTATATTTTTAAGAAAGACGATTGGTCGTCAATCAGATGGCCCCACCCGCTGGGTACCTGGTCTTGGGACAGCCCATCGGAGGAAATCCCATTTTCTTCCTGGACAAATTCATGCGTATTTGACGTGGGCAAATATACGGTTGAGGATTTCACGTTTGGTCCATTCGTAAGCAAGGAAAAAATTGAGGTAGAAATAAAAAATAATCAATTTCCTGGCATCGTATACAATATATCGGAAATATACGAAGATGGAGCATATTGGCCGCTTTCCATCGATTATCGCACTGATGAGGAAGGAGAGCATCTCGATTTTTCCCTATCGCTAAAGAAGGACGAGTGGGATTGGAGTGCACACTCTTTTGCGGATGGTTATAAATTGCACATAGATTTTTGGGGCAGTAAAAATACGGTGGAATACGACAGATCAATGTGGGCAATTTATGATTCTGAAAAGATTAAATATTGTACTCTCTTCGTTAAATTAAAGCCGGATTCAATGAAGAGGGCCGATAGTTCAGAGTTTTACTTTGAAGACATGCCAGATAACGTATATTGGGGCCAGGTAGTCGAATACGTAAACGAAGACCCAGCAAGAGGCCCCAGTGTGACGGAAGTTTATGCTGGGGCATGGTGCTACCAACCGTGGGACAGTCAAAACGCGACGGGCAGTGGAGTTAACTCGCAGGGCCAGCAGGTAATGCTTCCTCCTTGGGAAAGAGGTGAAAAGCCGCAGTGGACACCAATCAACGAGCTTTTGAAGAGTAGAGATGGAAGGTTTGCTATTTATACGGTTGAGCAACCAAACGAGAACGGCAATTGAGAGCTGGTTGTTGCTCAACGCAACGGAATTTGACGACGGCAAATAAACAATCTAGAATGCATGCGGTGCCTTACGGGGCCGTAGCTCAGAGGGAGAGCACCTGCCTTGCAAGCAGGGGGTCAGCGGTTCGAATCCGCTCGGCTCCACCAGATCGGCCGGGTAACCGGCCGTATTTTTTGCTTTATCCAAGGACAAATAGACCAACAATAATTATTAGTGATCTGTTAGGATGAATTGACCGCTAATTTGGGCCGTATCTTTTCGAAATCCTTCCTCTATTAGACCCATAGGCGGCCAGGAAGGAGGCGAGAGCGTGCTTACCAGACGCGATCTGCTCAAGATAGGCGGAGCGGCTAGTGGCGTGTTCTTCCTGCGAGGTAAGGCGCAGCCTTCGGGTAAGAAGGTGCTGCACAAACCGGTGGGAGAGCACCCGATCATCTGCCCGTACTGCGCAACCGGCTGCGGGATGATCGCCGCCGCTCAAGGAGGCAAGCTGGTCAACCTGGAGGGTGACCCGGACCACCCCATCAACCGGGGCAAGCTTTGCAGTAAAGGCGAGGCGGCCCGGGGGTTCGTCGAGAGTCCGTACCGCATGACCAAGACCCTCTACCGGGCGCCAGGCTCCGACAAGTGGGAGGAGAAGCCGATCGACTGGATGATCCAGGAGATCGCCAAGCGTATCAAAGATACGCGCGACAAGTACTGGATCAGGCAGGACGACGACGGCTACGTCGTCAACCGGACCGAGGCCATCGCCTTCCTAGGCGGCAGCTCCAACGGCAACGAAGAGTGCTACCTCTTCATCAAGTTCGCGCGCGCCCTGGGTCTCAACTACATCGAGCACCAGGCCCGCATCTGCCACTCTTCGACGGTGCCGGCGCTGGGCGAGAGCTTTGGCCGCGGCGCCATGACCAACCACCCGATCGACTTCAAGAACTCCGACGTCATCATCATCGAAGGCGGCAACCCGGCCGAACAGCACCCGCTGACCTTCAAGTGGATCATGGAGGCCAAAGACAACGGGGCCAAGGTGATCGTCGTCGACCCGCGCTTCAACCGCAGCGCTTCCCGGGCCGACATCTTCGCCCAGATCCGCGTAGGCACCGACATTGCCTTCATGGGCGGGATGATCAACTACATCCTCGAGAACAACCTCTATGACGAGTACTACGTCAAGAACTACACCAACGCCACCCTACTGATCGACCCCGAGTTCAAGACGGCGACCGACCTCGACGGCCTCTTTAGCGGTTACCAGCCGACGCCCGACAATCCCAACGAAAAGGGCGTCTACGACCGCAGCACCTGGAAGTACCAGCTAGGCGAAGACGGTTACGCCAAGCGCGACATGACGATGACCGACCCGCACTCGGTCTTCCAGCTGCTCAAGCGCCATTACAGCCGCTACACGATTCCGATGGTCAGCAAGATCACCGGCATTCCCGAGGCCAAGCTGAAGCAGATTTACGACCTCTACGGCTCGACCGGCAAGGCTGACCGCGTGGGCACCATTACCTACGCCATGGGCGCTACCCAGCACTCTTACGGCACCCAGCACATCCGCTCGTACGCGGTCGTGCAGCTGCTCCTCGGCAACATCGGTAAGGCCGGCGGCGGCGTGAACGCCCTTCGCGGCCACTCCAACGTTCAGGGTTCGACCGACCACGCGCTGCTCTATCACATCCTGCCGGGGTACATGCCGGTTCCCGACCGCAAGTTCCCCACCCTGCAGAGCTACCTCGAAGCCAAGACGCCCAAGAAGCTGTTGCCCAACGCCCCCAACTGGTGGGAGAATCTGCCCAAGTACTTCGTCAGCCAGCTCAAGGCCTGGTGGCCGACCATCGATCCGCAGATCAGCTACCACTATCTGGCCAAACTGGGCCCCCACGTAGGCGGCAAGCCCGACAAGTCGAGCGACTACTCGCACCACGCCCTCTTGCACGCTGCCCTGGCCGGCCCCCTCAAGGGCATGATCGTAGTTGGTCAGAACCCGGCGATGAGCGCCGCCAACGTCAACATGGCGCGCAAGGCGCTCGACAGCCTCGACTGGATGGTCGTTCTCGACCCCTTCGAAACCGAAACCTCGGCCCATTGGAAGCGGCCTGGCGTAAATCCGGCCGACGTCAAGACCGAGGTCTTCTTCATTCCCACCCCGGTCTGGGCCGAAAAGACCGGCTCGATTACCAACACCGGCCTCTGGGCCCAGTGGTACGAGAAGGCGGCCGAGGCGCCCGACGG
>JAADCW010000067.1 GCA_013154225.1 Chloroflexota bacterium | reverse complement strand
TATAACGTTCAGACATGCTAACTATCTCCTTACAAAAAAATTGCAGCGGCCCCTCGGCCGCCGCCTTGGGTATTGCTCTTTGGCTGCGGGTTAGTCCGTGCCTCCGATGCAACGCAAGGATAACACCGCTTACCCCTGACGTCAAGCAAATGTGCCCCGATGGGGAGAAACCGGTTTTGAGGCGGTGCTGGACAGAGTGATGCCTGGCGCCCAGGAAAACGGCCTCGCGGTATAATGAAATTGGTGGGAAATACACGGCCCCACAAAATTTTGGATGCTGTTGCCGTGTGGAAGGCAGATTTACCCCTTATGCAAGCGCACTGCGGAGGGTGCTTATGAACCAAACTCAACTTCTCACCCCCGTTGAAGGCCAATGGTTGCTGCGCCTGGCGCGGGAGGCGCTGGAGGCAGGCGTGCGCGGCCAGGCATTGCCCCCCGTGCCGGCTGATTTGCCCCCGCGGCTGTGGGAGCCCGGCGCCGCGTTTGTGACCTTGCGCACCAAAGATACTGGCCGTTTGCGAGGATGCATTGGCAGCATTGTGGCCACACGGCCCCTGGTGGAAGATGTCCGTGCCCATGCGGTGGATGCCGCTTTGCACGACCCGCGCTTTCCCCCGGTAACGCCCGCGGAACTGCCCAATTTGGCTTTGGAAGTGTCGTATTTGACGCCTTTGCAGCCCTTGGCCTACACCTCGCCTGAGGATTTGCTCGCTAAACTGCGCCCAGGCGTGGACGGTGTGCTTCTGCGGGATGGCTGGCGGCAGGCAACTTTTCTCCCCCAGGTGTGGCACAGCCTTCCTGACCCAGCCTCTTTCCTGACCCATTTGTGTATGAAAATGGGCGCTGAACCCACTTGCTGGCAGCGCCCGTTGGAAGTGTTTACCTATCAAGTGCAGGCTTTTCAAGAGCCTGATTATTGGGAAGCCGACTGACGCGCGGCTTCAGACCTGTTCGAAACGGGAAACCGGAAGCACAAAAATTGCCCCTTGTTTGATGGCCGGCTCCGCGGGTTGGCTGCACTCCGAGCGGATGATTTCCACGGCTTCATCCACCCGATCGTCCTCGACGCCCAAAAGCAGGGTGGTCGAGCCTCGCCGGAGGAAGCCCCCTGTGGATGCCAGTTTGGTCACCCGAAATCCGCGTTCGATCAGCGCATCAGCAACAGCGTTGCTGTCGGCGGTTTGTACCACGGCAATAAGCAGTTTCATGGTTTCTCCTTGATTGAGGCGTTCCTGAGGCTTTCTTTGATTTTACCCTGATTTTTCGCTTTCTTTGGGAGTTTTGCCATGCCAGTTGATGTTTCTGACCCTAACAAAATCGGCTACATTGTGGGCGGAAGCCTGCAAGAAGGGCTCATTGTGCGGCTCACCGTGCCGCCTCAGCGGGTGCAGGAAGGCGCGTTTGTGGTCACCGAGAGCGGGAATTACCTCTTTTATGGCTTGGTGACAGATTTGCGTTTGGCCGCGACCAATGAGCGCTTTGCCGATGAGCAAATTCAAGAGCGCTTTACCCCCGCGTTGGCTGGAATGCTTCAGGAACAGGCGCTTTACACCAATTTGGCCATGTATCCTGTGTTGATGGTGGACCGTGGCCCTTCAGAAGACGACCCCGAATATGAGCGTTTTTGGCAGGAAGTGGACGCGGGCAAACGGGAAAGACCCCGACCCAAGCCCATTAAGACCATTCCTTCCCATCTCGCTGAGGCGCGGCTGGCCACCCAGGGCGATATTGAGGAGATTTTTGGCAAAGAAGGCGATAAGCGTTTTGTGATTGGCTACACCCGTGAGCAGGGTTATCCGGTGCGCATTGATTTGGAAAAATTCGTCCAGCGCTCCGCGGGCATTTTTGGCGCGACAGGCACGGGCAAATCTTTCCTTACCCGCATTTTGCTGGCTGGCATTATCCATCATCAGGCCGCGGCCACGTTGGTGTTTGATATGCACAACGAATATGCCTATGACGATGTGGCTTCAGATACCAACCAATCGGTGCCTGGCTTGCAAACCAAGTTTGGAAACAAGGTTTTTGTGGTTGGGCTGGGGAAGAATGCCGAAATTCGTGGGCGCCGCCCGGATTTGGATTTGCTGATTTCCCAGCGCGATATTGAGCCTGAGGATATTCTGCTGTTGTCGCGCACCCTCAATTTGCGGGATACCACGCCCACCACCCTGCACGCCCTGTATGCTTCGTTTGGCGAGGCGTGGCTGACCAAGTTTAGCAAAATGCGGGTGGGAGCAACCGAAGAGATTGTGGATGACAACGGCAAAACCCGCCGTGTGCCTGCCCCCGACAGTGTGGCCGCGTGGGCGCAAGAGGCCGGCACCAACGTGATGGCGGCTGAGGGGCTGCATAACAAACTTCGCCGCATTTTCGATAAGGCTTATTTGGTTGAGGAAGCCGCCACTGAAGGCCTGCAGCAAATTATTACCGCGCTGGAAAGTGGGCGGCATGTGATTTTGTCGTTTGGCGAATACGATACCGAACTGGATTATCTCCTGGTAACCAATTTACTCACTCGCAAGATTCGCGAGCATTGGGTCAAGCGCACGGATGCGTATCGGACGGGCAAAGCCCAGACCCCGCCGCGGCCCCTGGTGGTGGTGATTGAGGAAGCCCACAAACTGCTCAATCGGGAGATGGCTGTGCAGACCACGTTTAGCACCATTGCGCGTGAACTGCGGAAATATTACGTCACTCTGCTCATCATTGACCAGCGGCCTTCGCAGATTTACGATGAGGTGATGTCGCAGTTGGGCACGCGCATTTCTGGGTGGTTGGGCGACGAAGAGGATATTCGCGCGGTGCTTTCAGGGCTTTCGGGGCGAGACAAACTGCGCGGGATGCTTTCGCGTTTGCAAGAAAAGGAAGAGGTGCTGCTTTTGGGCTGGAGCGTGCCCATGCCGTTGCCAGTGCGTTCGCGGCGTTATGACGCCAAGTTTTGGGAAGACCTGTTAGGCAACAAGCCGTCGCCGCTGGCAGGGGTGGCTGACCCCACCGAATTGTGGTAGCCCCGATGGAAAACAAGCCCTGGGGACGAAGAAGGCTTTTTTGATTCGGGTTTGGAAACAAAAAATCCCTCTCATGCGAGAGGGATTTTTTTACTGTCGGGGCGGGCGGATTTGAACCGCCGACCTCACGGACCCGAACCGTGCGCTCTAGCCGGACTGAGCCACGCCCCGATAGCGTGGGGCATTATAACGCACCTGGGTTGCTTTTGGCAAGGGCATGAAAAAAGCGGCTCGGTTTTACCGAGCCGCTTTTTTGGTCAAGCAAAAGGTCAGGGATTACCCGCCGGGTTTGTAGCCGGTGTCGATGGTGCCGTTCAGCAAACCTTCGCGGATCTCCTGAAGTTTGTCCTTGACTTCCTGCGGGATCTTGCTGTCGAAGTCATGGAACGGGGCCAGGCCAACTTCACCAAAGTAGTTGCCGCTGGGGAACTGGCCGTCTTTGGCCTTCTGGATCAGGTCGAACACGCCGGGGGTGATCAGTTTCATGGCGCTGCTGACCAAGCAAGCGTGCGCTTCGGGCACGGTGTACCACTGATCGGTGTCCACACCGATGCAGTACACCTGCTTGCCGGACTTGGCCGCGGAAGCGACCTCGATGAGCGCGCCGTTACCGGTCTTACCACCAGCGCCGAAGATCACGTCAGCGCCCTGGTCCATCGCCTGGCGGGCGGTGGCAGCACCCCATTCGGGGTCGGTGAAGGCGTTCTCCAGACCACCGGGGTGGTAGGTGGAGATGATGTTGATGTCGGGCTTGACGTATTTGGCGCCCGCTTCATAGCCTTCCTTGAAGGCCACGACAGGCGGCACCAGGTCGGTACCCAACACAGCGGCGATGGTGCCGGTCTGGGTCAGCATACCCGCCAGCGCACCAGCCATGAAGCCAGCCTGGTCTTCGTGGAAGATCAAGCCAGCCATGTTGGGCAGGTCGTTGGTCTTGTCATCGTCCAAAGCCCAGGCCTGGAACTGGTCCACGCCGATGAAGTCAATGTCGGGGTACTTCTGGGCCATGGCATTGGTGGCCTGACCGAGAGCGAAGCCCACGGTCACGATGACATCGTAGCCGCGCTGAGCGAACAGTTCGATATTGGCCTCGTAGTCCTTGGCGTCAGTGGTTTCGATGTAGTCGATTTTATCGGCTACGCCCTTGTCCAGAGCCATCTTGACGCCTTCCCAGGCGGACTGGTTGAAGGACTTGTCGTCGATCTGACCAACATCGGTGACCAGGCCCACGCAGAAGACATCAGGGCTGGCGCAATCCACCTCGCCCGAGGGAGCTTCAGTCGCGGGGGCCTCCGTCGCGGCTTCAGTGGCCTCGGCCGGGGCCTCGGTGACCTCGGTCTGGCCAGTACTGGGCTGCGTTGTGGCCGTGCTCTGACCGCTGTTGCAGGCGCTCAGCACCATCACAGCAACCAGGAGCATGGCGAGAAGAACGTACAGTTTCTTGCGCATACTTGCTCCTCCTAAGAGAGTAAAGGGGTTACGACGGATTAAGTATAGTCGCTTTCAAACGTTCCTGCAAGGTTACGTTGTGCTGTGGGAAGAATCTTTCTAAATAAGGAGTGCAGGTTAGGAAGCCGTTTCGGCTCCCTGGTTTTCCCCCGTGATGACAGGCTCTAATGTGGCGTGGAGAAAGATGGTCAGGCCTTGGCGTGGCAGCAGGTTGATTACTTCGGTGATGCGGTATTTTTTGCCGTGCAGTTCCACAATTTGCCCCACGCGCGGCGCTTCCCTTTGGCTGAGAATAACCCCAGCCCCTGGATCTTTGGGCACAACATAACTCACTTTGTAGCGCGGCATAGCGCCCCCTCCTTGAAGAAATAAGATCTTCTTTATACCACGCTTAGATTGTGATGACGCATTTTGAAACCTAAGTCTGCTGCAATGTTGCGCATGAGTTGATACCCTAAGCGTGGGTTTTCGTCACATAAAGCCAAAAGCGCGTCACGCTCAAAGGTTAAGACGCGGGTAGGCGTTTGAACAACTTCAACGGTGGCCGAGTGTGGGCCGCCGTCAACTAACGCGATTTCGCCAATGAGTTGGCCAGGCCCAAGATAGACCAGGGCTTGGTTGTTGCCATACATGGTGGCAACCTGGACGCGAGCCATGCCTTCCAGTAAGACGAAAACCTTGCCGTCGTGTTCGCCTTGGCGCACAAGA
>JAADCW010000059.1 GCA_013154225.1 Chloroflexota bacterium | reverse complement strand
TTACCATGGAAGAGGACTTTTACCGTGGGCGTTTGACCAGCCGCCACGGGTTAGAGGTGCTGGTTCCCCCTGAGGAAGATCGGGAAATCATCCACCGGGTGATTTACGATGAGTTGGTGGTGGGCGTCATCAAGGAATCCTCGCGGCGGGAATACATCCGCATCATGGAGGGGTTGATTGCCCAGGGTGCGGAAGGCATCATTTTGGGATGCACGGAAATTGGCTTGCTGGTCAAAGATGGGGATGTTTCCGTGCCTTTGTTCGATACTACCCGCATCCATGCCGAGGCCGCGGTGGACGAAGCCCTGCGGGCGTAAGCAAAGCGGCGATAATGGCAAAAACCGCCCCCGTCTTGTTTCACAAAAGATGGGGGCGGTTTGCTGTCTTTGGGTTGGGAAAGTTGTGCAACCTGACGCGTGATGGCGTTCAGGTTATCTTTTCCAGCCGAGCCAGCGCGGCATCCAGGCGTTTGAGCCCCACGCTTTCAAAGGCCACGTCAACCAGTTCTGCGCCGTCTTTGATGCGGCTTCCAATGACCAGCCCTTCGCCCCAGCGGGGATGCCGCACTTTGTCGCCTGCATGAAACTCGGGCTCGCGGGTTTCTGCCGCGGGCGCGGGTTCCCAGCGGGGGCCTTGCCAATAGGTGGTGCCACGGGCAGGGTGGTCGCCAGTGGTGAGTTCGGGGGGGATTTCTTCCAAAAAGCGGGAAGGCTCCGCGGGTTCGGCATAGCCGTAGAGCATCCGCATTTCAGGGTAGGTGAGATACACCTGGTCTTTTGCCCGAGTCAGGCCGACGTAAAAGAGGCGGCGTTCCTCAGCCATTTCGTCTTCGTTATCCCAGGCGCGGCTGTGGGGGAGCAGACCTTCCACCAGCCCCACAATGAACACATGGGGGAATTCCAGCCCTTTTGCCGCGTGCAGGGTGAGCAGGATGGGGGTGTTTTCCGCGTCTTCCAGGGTGTCTTGGTCTGAAACCAGGGTGACTTCTTCCAAAAAGGCCGAGAGCCCTTCTTCGTTGTAGCGGCTGGCCAGGCGGTGGAGTTCGCGGACGTTTTCCCAGCGTTCCTCGCCTTCTTCGGTGCCGTCGAGGAGGTATTCTTTGTAGCCCACGTCGGCCAGAATGGTGGCCATGAGGTCGGCAGGCGAGACGGAAAGCGCAAGTTCGTACCACTGGGCTAAGGGACGAGCAAAGCCCAAAAGGGCCTTCAGTGCCCTGGGGGAGAAGAAGTTTTGGTAATCTTCTGGCGCGGCGGCCATGTGGAGCAAAAGGGTGCCTGGCGCGAGGCCTGCGCGGCGTGCGGCCGTGCGCAACGCGGCAATGGTTTTGGTGCCAATGCCCCGAGGCGGGACGTTGATGACGCGCATCAGGCTGGGTTCATCCGCGGGGTTGTGGGCCAGGCGCAGGTAGGCCAGGGCATCTTTGACCTCACGGCGGCCATAAAACCGCTGTGCCCCCACCAGGCGGTAGGGCAGACCTGCTCGCAGGAACGCCTCTTCCAGCACCCGGGACTGTGCGTTGATGCGATACATGATGGCAAAATCGCCGGGCTGGGCTTGCCCGCGGGCAACCAGGGAGGCAATGGTTTCCACCACATAGCGGGCTTCTTCCCGGTCGTCGGGCACGCGGCGAATGGCGATTTTTTGCCCTGCCCCTCGCGAGGTAAAAAGTTGTTTGCGGTGTTTCCCTTGCAAGGGCGCGATGACCGCCATTGCGGCGTCTAAGATGGTTTGGGTGGAGCGGTAGTTTTGCTCCAGGAGGATGACTTTGGCATCGGGAAAATCTTGTTCAAAGCGCAGGACGTTGCGGTAATCCGCGCCGCGCCAACTGTAAATGGATTGATCCGCGTCGCCCACTACGAAGATGTTGCGGTAGTGCGAGCCCAGCAAACGCACCAATTCGTACTGCACCAGGTTGGTGTCTTGGAATTCGTCCACCAAAATGTGCTGGAAGCGGCGGGCGTAACGCTGGCGCACCGCAGGCACGGTTTGGAGGAGGTGTAGGGTCCACAGCAGAAGGTCGTCAAAGTCCACCAAGTTGGAACTCAGCAGGCGGTTTTGATAGGCCTCGTAAACCTGTTTGAGCACCTTTTCCCCGTAAGATGAAGGCTCGAAGTTTTCGGGAAAGATACCCTCGTTTTTGAGGCGGGAAATCGCGGCGTGGAGCTTTTGGGGCGCGTATTGTTTGGGGTCCAGGTTGAGTTCCTGGAGCACGTTTTTGATCAAGCGGCGCTGGTCGTCGGTGTCTGCGATGACAAAGTTGGCGTCAAAGGGAAGGTGGTCGGCTTCGCGGCGCAAAATGCGTGCGCACGTGGCATGGAAAGTGCCGATGGTCACCCCGCGCGCCTGCGCGCCCACGGTGGCGATGATGCGGTTTTCCATTTCGCGGGCGGCTTTGTTGGTGAACGTTACAGCCAAAATGTGGAAAGGCCGCACCCCTAACGCGCCGATGAGGTAGGCTACGCGATAGGTCAATACCCGCGTTTTGCCCGACCCAGGACCAGCCAACACCAAAATAGGCCCTGGAGGCGCGGTAACGGCTTCTCGTTGCTGGGGATTGAGGGTGAGTAGGTAATCCATGACCCCGCTATTGTACCCGATTGCCAGGAATGCGGCTATAATGAAGCAAAGACCCCCTCGTTTGCCCCAACACGCTGGAGGCGCTGATGAACAATGTTTTCCCTTCTCAGCATCCGCTGGTGGCGCACAAACTAACTTTGCTGCGCGATAAAAACACCGATCCGAAAACCTTTCGGGAACTCATCCGAGAAATCGCCACCTTGCTGACTTACGAAGCCACTGCCGATTTGCCCACCCGTCCCAAGCAGGTGGAAACCCCGCTGGCCACGACCCAGGGCACAGAAGTGGACGACAAAATTGGCCTGGTGCCGATTTTGCGGGCGGGGTTGGGCATGGTGGAAGGCGTGTGGACGCTGATGCCAGGTGCCCAGGTTTGGCACATTGGGCTGTATCGTGATGAGCGCACCTTGCGACCGGTGGAATATTACAACAAACTGCCGGTGGAACCCACGGTTTCGCTGTGTTTGGTGCTCGACCCCATGCTCGCGACGGGCGGTTCAGCCGTTGCCACGGTGGATATTCTCAAGCGTTGGGGTGTGCGGCGCATCAAGTTCATGGGCATCATTGGCGCGCCCGAGGGCATTGCGTTGATGCAGGAGCATCACCCGGACGTGCCCATCCATTTGGCGGCCATTGATGAGCGTTTGAACGAAAACGGCTATATTTTGCCTGGTTTGGGCGACGCGGGCGACCGACAGTTTGGCACTGGGTGAAACCGAAGCCTGGTACGCGTGCATTTTTCTCCCACGTTCTGGAAAAAATGCGGTAAAATTGTTCCCCGTGGCTTGCGGGCGGCGACGCGTCCTTCCGCGTCATCCCTCTCCCCCCGCGTTGAGGCCGCTTAATTGCATTCTTGTGGGGTGTTCGCAGCCCCCATCTCAATCCCAACGCAAGGAGAGACGAACGTCATGGTTCGCATTCGTTTACGCCGTGTAGGTGCTCGCAATCAGCCCAGTTACCGTATTGTGGCTGCCGACAAAGAGGCCAAGCGTGATGGCCGCTTTTTGGAAATTTTGGGGTTCTACAACCCGCGCACAGATCCGCCCACCGTCACCCTGAAAGAGGATCGGGTGTACGATTGGCTGATGAAGGGCGCTCAGCCCAGTGACGCGGTGCAGAAAATCTTCCGCATGATTGGCTTCTACGAGCGCTATGAGCGCTTCAAGAAGGGCGAATCGGTTGAGGCGCTGATGGAAGAATCTGCCGCGGTGCTGGAAAAGTTCAACAGCAACCCCAAGACGTCGGAAGCCGCGCTCAAAGGTGCTCAGAAGCAGGCTTAATTCGACAGCCAAGAGAAAATGCGGGCCTTAAGCCCGCATTTTTCCATTGGCAAGTGGTAGGAGGCTTGTTGTGAAGGAATTGGTGGAGTATATTGCGCGCTCGTTGGTCAACGACCCAACGCAGGTGCACGTGGCCGAGGTGCGCGGCGGTGCAACCGTACATTTGGAACTGCAGGTAGCCAAAGAAGATATGGGCCGTGTGATTGGCAAACATGGCCGTGTGGCCAATGCCATTCGCGCCCTGTTGGAAGTGGCCGCGGCTCAGGAAGGCAAACGCTTTACCCTGGATATTGTTGAACCGCAATGAGCAAGAAACAACGCATTTACCGTTCCTATCGTTTACCCGCAGATCACAGCGGCTCTTCTTCGGATGAGCCGCTGTATTTGGCTGTGGGGCAGTTGCGCCGCCCTCATGGTGTGCGGGGCGAAATTCGGATGGAAGTGTTCACCGACTTCCCCGAGCGGTTGGCTGCAGGCCGCACGGTGTTTGTAGGCCCCCGACGGATGCCTTTGCAAATTCGGAGCGTGCGTCAGCACAATGATGCGCTTTTGGTGTCCTTTGAGGGCTACAACGACCGTGACCAGGTGGGCTTGCTCCGCAACATGGTGGTGGCTGTGCCCGCGGAAGAAGCGCCTTCGTTGCCTGAAGGCGAGTTTTATTACCACCAAATCTTGGGCCTCAAAGTAGTGACCGACGAAGGCGAAACTTTAGGCCGTGTGGCCGAAATTATGGAAACCGGCGCAAACGACGTGTTTGTGGTGCAGGCCGAAGATGGCCGGGCAGAGATTTTACTGCCCGACACCGAAGAAGTGGTGCTGGAAATTGACCCCGAGGCCGGCATTATGCGGGTGCATCTGTTGCCTGGCCTGCGTGAGGCTTGAGGCACGCAAGCGCCTCTCCTCGCCCTCTGAGAGAGGAGAAAAAGCCGCCCCTCTGTTGTTGCGCTGGCGCTTGCATCTTGCGCAACATGCAACCCCGTCTCACAAGATTTCCAGTCGTTGCACAACTTTTGTGTCAGGTAGCCAGCACGCAATGGCGCGTTTTCCCATCAAAGGGCATCCCCAGGGCGCGAATGCCGCGCCCTTTTGTGTTGCCTTGTGGGTCAGTCAATCCAGCCGGCGGAAAGGTGTTGGCCGCCGTCAATGACCAGCACCTCGCCGGTCATGAAGTCGGAAGCTGAGGAAGCCAGATACAAGGCCAGGGGGGCAATGTCTTGGGGTTCGGCAATGCGCCGTTGGGGAATTAGCCGCATGACGTCTTTGGCCAGGGACGGATTGCCCCAAATGGGTTTGCTGAAGCGGGTTTTGACAAAGCCTGGGGCAATGGCGTTGACCTGGATGTTGTCGGGCGCCAGTTCGATGGCCAGGGCCTGGGTGAGCATGAGCACGCCGGCCTTGGCTGTGCTGTAAACCCCCATGCCTTGCAAGGGCACCAAGCCAGCGATGGAGGCAATGTTGATGATCTTCCCGCCGCCGCGGGCCTGCATGTGGGGCACCGCGGCTTTGGCTGTGCGGAAGTAGCCTACCAGGTTGACGTCCAGAATTTTTTGCCAGTGGCTTTCTTCCGCACTCAGCAACGGCCCAAAGTGCGGATTGGTGGCCGCGTTGTTGACCAGGATGTCTATACCGCCAAAGGTGGTAACTGTGCGGTTGATAAGGGTTTCCACAGCCACGGTGTCGCCTGTATGCGCGGCCACGGCCAAGGCTTGGCCGCCCCGGGCACGGATGGCTTCAGCGACTTCTTCCAGTGCCTCTTGTTTGCGGCTGGAAACCACCACCGCGGCTCCGGCTTCGGCAAAGGCTTCCGCAATGGCGCGGCCAATGCCTCGGGATGCGCCGGTGATGATCGCAACTTTGCCTTGTAAATCAGCGGTTGTCATGCGTGACCTCCATTACCATCAGGAAAGCGCTTGTGGGGAATGCCAGGGCAGATGCATGGCCTCATTATATGCCAATTTTGAATGGGGTTGTAAAGCGCCAAAGTGAGAGCAGGGACGGGCTTTACCCCACGTGCATTTGCGTCTCAGCCTTCTTCCTTCGTGCGTGGCGCTGGCAGTGTTTGCCATTATAATGACATAAAGGTTTTGTGTTTCTTGTAATCGGGGGAGCGTTCCTTATATTGTGCTCGGCTGGCTGAGCGCGCGGGCGCCAGGCAGAGACAGAAACCTTTGGTGAGAACAGTGTTTTATTTTTTAAGAGTGCTTTTTCAAGAAAGGTGACCAATGCAAAGTTTACGGGCCGTATTGCGCAAGATCTTTTTCTCGTCTGAGGAGCCCGCGCGCTTGCGCTTGGGGTGGCGTCTGCTCTTCCATACGTTGCTGTTTTTCATTTTGGCGATAGGGTTTTCTATCCTTTCGTTTTTGGCAATAAGGTTGGTGCCTGCCCTGACGCGCTGGAATATGGATTTGCTCATTGAGACCGCGGCTGTGACGCTGGCAACGTGGTTGGCGTGTCGGTGGTGGTGCCGTCGGTCTTTGGTGAGTTTGGGTTTGCAGTGGACACAAAGATCTGGCCGTGATTTCCTGGCCGGGGTAGCCATTGCCGCGGCGCTTCAGACGTTCATCGTGGTTGTGCTTAGCCTTTTGGGCATGGCCAAAGTCTTTTTCCCTGCGAAGATAACGGCAGAAAGCCTCTTACAGGCCCTGGGGCCGGCCTTGCTGATGTGGGCGTTGGTGGCCTGGAACGAGGAGTTGTGGATGCGGGGTTACTGGTTGCAAAACATTGCTGAGAATTACGGGGTTGTGTGGGGCGTGGTGCTTTCCAGTGTGATGTTTGCGGCCTTGCATTTGCTCAACCCGCACATCTCTTGGCGGGCGGAAGTGGGCCTGGTGTTGGCTGGCTTGTTTTTGGGGTACGGCTACGCACGCACGCGGCAGTTGTGGCTTCCCATGGGCTTGCATTTTGGCTGGAATTTCTTTGAAGGTACGGTGTATGGCTTTTCGGTCAGCGGGCTAACGGTGCAGACCGTGTTGCGCACAGTGGTTTCAGGCCCAGAATGGCTCACAGGCGGCCTGTTTGGCCCCGAGGCTGGGTTGATCGTGGTGCCTGCTTTGGCGTTGGGCGCGGTGTTGATTGCGCGCTACACAGCACGGGGGAAAGGGGCCTTGGATGAGGTGGCAACCTGACGATGTTGTACGGTTGCCTTATCAGGGCGTCTGGAGCGAGGCGGGGGTTGCCGCGGTGCTCCAGATGGGACCGCGTTGGCTGCCTTACTTGCGGGGGCGCTGGGATGCTCGCCTGCGGCGTTTGATCGCTTCCCAGGCGGGCGCTTTGGCCGCGGCGCAGTTTTTGGCCGAGCGCCGCACCCAACCCAGGGTGTTGGGCCCTGAGCCCGCCCTGCCCACGCTGGTGCGCTTGCAGTGGGGCGCGCGGGAGGGATGGCTGGTGCCGCAGTGGGTGGCTTCGCGGAAGGCTATCGAGGCGCTCCAGCAAGGTGCGTGGGAAAGCCCCCAGGCTTTGGTGCCTTGGCGGGCGCGGGAAGCCCTCGCTTTCCGCAGAGATGACCTTTTCCTGTTTGTGGCGGTGTTGGCCTGGGAAGCCCCCCGACGCCGCGCGTCCGAAGGTTTGCACCCCGTGCGCCCAGTTTTTTGGATGCCCCGCCGTTGGCAGCATCCGCCCCAGGAAGGACTGAACCCGTTGGTGGTAAAGGCCGAGCGCGCGCTGAGCCTGCGGATGTATGGCCTGGATAGCGCGGGCCGTGAGAGACAACAGGCCATTGCTTTGCGGCAAGGGCAGACCTTGCGCCTTTCTTCCCAATGGCGTGCGCTCCACGCGTTAGAAACCTTTGCCTGGCCGCGGGGGCGGCTGGGGCTCAAACGGGGAACACACACGCCTTTGGTCATTGTCCCTCGACAATGGGCTAATTTGTGGCTGTATGGCCGGGCTGTGTGGTTGTTGGGCTTTTTGACTTGGCGGGATTTTTGGCGGCAGGCCCGCTATTTGCGGCGGGGGCAGGTGGTGTTCCCGCAGGGGCGTTTGTCAGAACCCGCGTATGCCGTGCCCTGGCAAAACCTGCTGCCCCCAGGCGCGTTGTAGCGCAATCGGCGTTATAATGGAGAAAAGCCCTTTTAGGGGAAACACTCTGCCTTGAGGAGCCACTCATGACCACCTATCGCCTTGCTTTTTTGGGCTTTGGGAACGTTGGCCAAGCCCTGGCGCGTCTGCTGTTGTCTAAACGGGCAGATTTGTGCGCACGCTATGGCATCAACTTCATCGTCACAGGCATTGCCACGGGAAGCCACGGTAGCGCCATTGCCCCTGATGGGCTGGATTTGGAAACCGCGCTGGCGCTGGCTTCTCAAGGGCAGTCGCTGGAAAGCCTGAGCAGTGAACCGCCGGCCAAGGACGGCTTGGACTTTGTCCGCCGCGTGCCTGCGGACGTGCTGTTTGAAAATACGCCGGTGAACTACGAAACCGGCGAGCCCGCGGTGAGCCACATCCGTACCGCGCTGGCGCGGGGGATGCACGTGGCCACGGCCAACAAGGGCCCAGTGGTGCACGCCTATCAGGAACTCACCGCGCTGGCCGCGCGCAAAAAGCGCCGCTTTTTCTTTGAATCCGCGGTGATGGACGGCGCGCCCATCTTTTCCCTTTTCCGGGAAACCCTGCCCGCGGCCAACTTGCAGGCGTTTTCTGGTATTTTGAATTCCACCACCAATTTGATTTTGACCCGCATGGAAACCGAAGGCGAATCGTTTGACCAGGCGGTGGCATATGCGCAGAGCATTGGGATCGCGGAAACCGACCCCAGTGGCGACGTGGACGGTTGGGATGCGGCCATCAAGGTCGCGGCGTTGGTCACCGTGCTCATGGGCGTGCCTTTCAAGCCGCAAGATGTTCGTCGGGAAGGCATCCGCGGGATCACTGCTGAGCAGGTGCAGGTCGCGAAAGCCCAAGGGAAACGCTGGAAACTGGTATGCCAGGCGCGGCGCACCGAGGAAGGCGTTGAAGCCCAGGTCGCGCCTCAGCTGGTGGGGCCTGAGTCGCCCTTATATGGCGTGGCAGGAACATCGTCCATCGTCACCTTTGAAACCGACGTTTTGGGTTCGCTTTCAGTGCGTGAAGACGACCCCGGACCACACACCACCGCGTACGGCCTGCTGGCCGACTTCCTCAACGCGGTGCGGACTTTGTAGCCGCGCGCCCTCGCGAATGCCATCTCGCGCGGGGTGTCGTTTGTCAGGTCTTGGGCGTGATCATGAAAACCTGATGAGCGCGCGGGTGTTTTTGTGGTAAAATGCCAACGCTACCCTTTGTGAAAGATGCAACAGAGTTGGCGGTACATCCCTTCCCCTGGCGCGCGGGGGAAGTCACCGAGGAGTGCTCATGAACAGTTGGCTGTATATTGGAATCTTTGTTGCCTTGTCGCTGTTCTTCCCGGCCTTGCTGGCGGTGCTGGGGTGGTTCTTAGGGCCGCGGCGGCCAAACCCCGTCAAAACGGATACATATGAATGCGGTTTGGAAACGGTGGGGGAGACGTGGGTACAGTTTAAGATCCAGTATTATCTGTTCGCGTTGGTGTTCCTGATTTTCGACGTGGAACTGGTCTTCCTGTATCCGTGGGCGGTGGCCTATAACAGCCTGCCGCTTTACGCCGTGGTGGAAGGCGTGATTTTCATTATTCTTTTGGCGGCAGCCCTGGTGTACGCGTGGCGCAAGGGCGCGTTGACGTGGTCGTAATCGGCTGATGGACAGAGGTCTGTCGGCCTTTCTTTTTGGCGCGTCTTGAACCTCGTTGATTTGGAGGAGCGAGTCCTATGGGAATTTTGAGCCAACCCATTGGGGTGATTGCGGAATGGTTGCGCAATCTTTTCCTCGGGTGGGGCCTCTCGGAGGGGCTGACCACCGTTTTGTTGTATCTGATTGGGGCTGGTGTGCTGGCCACCCTGGTGCAGGTTTGGGTTATCTTCCTGATTTGGTTCGAGCGTAAGATCATCGGTCGTTTTCAGGACCGTTTGGGGCCGAACCGGGTTGGTCCGTATGGTTTGCTGCAGCCCTTTGCTGACCTTATCAAGATCATCACCAAAGAGGTGATCATCCCGCGGGATGCAGATAAGGCGGTTTATCTCTTGGGCCCGATTATCATGGATGCGGGCGTGCTGGCCATTTGGGCGGTCATCCCGCTGATGCCGATGGTGGGGATGGACGTCAACGTGGCCGCGCTCTACACCATCGCGGTGGGCGCTTTTGCCACCCTGGGCATCCTGATGGCCGGTTGGGCTTCCAACAACAAATTTGCTTTGTTGAGTGCCTTCCGCACCGTGGCGCAGATGATTTCGTATGAAGTGCCCACTGTGCTGGCTTTGCTCATCCCGGTGATGCTGGCAGGCACCATGAGCTTGCAGGGTATTGTGGAAGCCCAGCATGTGTGGTACATCGTGTTTGCGCCGCTGGCCTTTGTGATCTACTTCATTGCCTCGGTGGCTGAAGTGGGGCGCACGCCTTTCGACTTGCTGGAAGCTGAATCGGAAATCGTGGCTGGTTTCCACATTGAATATTCGGGTATGGTGTTCGCGATCTTCTATGTGGGCGACTTCCTGCATGCGTTCACCATCGGTGCGTTGGGCGCGGTGCTCTTCCTGGGCGGCTGGCGCGGCCCGGGTGCGGAAACGTTCCCGCTGTTGGGCTTGCTCTACCTGTGGATCAAGGCTTTCCTGGTGTACTTCCTGGTAGTTTGGGCTCGCGGCTCCCTGCCTCGCGTCCGCATTGACCAGATGATGGACTTCAGTTGGAAGTTCCTCACCCCGTTGGCGTTGATTCTGTTGGTGGTGGCGGCAGTGCTGGACCACTTTGTGATGGGCTTTGGCATGTGGGGCCGGGCGCTGAGCCATTTCGCCGCCAATGTGGTGATTGCCGTGCTGACCCTGCGGTATCTGGATCATTACGACAAGGTGCGGGAAAGCAAGCGGCGGATGGTGGCGCAGCCGGGGCAATATCCGGTGGCGCGGCCGCCCGTGCCTGTGGAAACCTCAACCGAAGCGGCTTCGTAAGAGGAGCAGAAGCATGACGGCGATGCAGATTGTCTTCATTCTCACGGCAGTGGTGACCTTGTTCGCAGCTCTGCGAGTGGTGACCACGCCGAATATGATTCACGCTGCGCTGTGGTTGATTGTGGCCTTGTTTGGCGTGGCAGTGTTCTATCTGTTGTTGAGCGCCTCGTTCTTGGCTATGGCGCAGATCATCGTGTATATCGGCGCGATCGCCATTTTGATGATGTTCGTCATCATGTTGACGCGCCGCGAGATGCGCGACCGCGGGCCGCAAACCGGGCCTCAGTGGAAGTGGGCGGCCATCCTCTCTGCGCTGCTGTTTGGTGGGCTGGTGTGGATGGTGAAAAGTGTGAGCCTGCCTGCTTCGCCTGTGGCTGAGGTGCCGGAAAGCAGCATTGCCGACCTGGGGCGGGCGCTGGTTTCGCCCAATGGGTTTGTGATCCCCTTTGAGGTGGCCTCGGTGCTGTTGCTCGCGGCTTTGATCGGCGCGGTGTATGTCGCCTGGACGCGCCGCAATTCGTAGGAGGTTGTGCCATGATTCCCCTTGATTGGTATTTGATTGTGGCTGCGGCGCTGTTCGCCATTGGCTTGTTTGGTGTGCTCTCGCGCAAGAATGCCGTGGCCATCTTGATGGGCGTGGAACTGATGCTCAACGCGGTCAACATCAACCTGCTGGCTTTCTGGCGCTATCGTGCGCCCACCGAGCCGGTGGGGATGGCTTTTGCCGTGATCGTGTTTGCCGTGGCAGCGGCGGAGGTAGCCGTGGGCCTGGCGCTGTTTATTGCCGTGTACCGCCGCTTCAACTCGGTGGTTGCCGACGATATCAATTTGATGAAGTGGTAGGGCCTGACGTCGGGCGGTGTGCCCGGCGGCAGGGCGTATCCCCGGAAATGATGTGAGGACGCCATGCCGACGACGACTTTGCTCTGGTTACTTCCCGTTTTTCCTCTGTTGGCCTTTGTGCTGATTGTGTTGTTCACCAATCGCAACAAGGCCCTGAGCCATACCCTGGCCGTGGGAGCGGCTTTCCTCTCCTGGCTGGGGGCGATGGTGATTTTCGTGCGGGCACTGCAAATTGGTCCTGAGGCGTTGGCCGAGCACCCCATTGACTCTTGGGTCAACTGGATCCCCACAGGGGACAGTTTCCTGAAGATCGGGGTGATGCTCGACCCCCTGACTGCGGCAGTGCTCTTCTTCGTGGCGTGGACGATTTTGATGATTTTCGTCTACAGCATCGGCTACCATAACTTTGGCCAGCCGGAAGGTGACCACGATCAGAAGGGCTTGCCCCCGCACGGTGCCACCATCGTGGACGAGCACGGCCACAAGCATGTGGTGCCTTCGGTGGAACCGATGTATTCGCGCTTCTTTGCCTACATCGGCCTGTTCGCCTTTGGTATGTATCTCCTGGCTGTGTCAGACAACCTGCTGACGCTGTTTGTGGGCTGGGAGATCATGGGCTTGTGCTCGTACCTGTTGATTGGTTTCTGGTTTGCCAAGCCTTCCGCGCGGGCGGCGGGCATCAAGGCTTTCATGACCACCCGCGTGGGCGACGTGTTCATGCTCTTGGGCATCGCCTACCTCTATAAGGCAACGGGCACGCTTTCGTTCCAGGATATCTTCAAGCCCGAGATGCTCCATGCCCTGGCCAACGTGGACAGCGGCGTGTTAGGGCTTTCTGCAGCTGGGCTGATTGGCTTGCTGCTCTTCATCGGTACGGTCGGGAAATCGGCCCAGTGGCCGCTGCATGTGTGGTTGCCCGACGCAATGGAAGGCCCCACGCCGGTGTCGGCCATGATCCACGCCGCGACCATGGTGTCTGCGGGTGTGTACATGGTCATCCGCATGTTCCCGTTGCTCAAGGCAGGCTCGGCAAACGAAGCCTTCCTCTCGCCGCTGGCGGTGATGGCCTTTATCGGCGCGTTTACCGCCCTCTTTGCCGCAACCATCGCGGTGGCCCAGAACGACATCAAGCGCGTCCTCGCTTACTCCACCATCTCTCAGCTGGGCTACATGATCGCGGCCTTGGGCGCGGGTTCCTACATCGCGGCGACCTTCCACTTGATTACCCACGCTTTCTTCAAGGCTTTGCTCTTCTTGGGTTCGGGTTCGGTCATCCACGGCATGGAGCACGGTGTGCTGCATACCGGCAATCACGATGTGGACCCGCAGGACATGTTCAACATGGGCGGCCTGGCCAAGAAGATGCCCATCACGTTCTGGACCTTCCTCATCGGTGGTTTTGCCCTCTCTGGGTTCCCGGTGCTGACTGCGGGCTTCTGGTCCAAGGATGAAATCCTGAGCACCGCGTTCCTGAGCGGGCATCGGGTGGTCTTCTGGACCCTGGCTGTGGCCGCGTTCCTGACTGCGTTCTACACCATGCGGCAAATCACCCTGACCTTCTTGGGCGAGCCTCGCACCAAAGAGGCTGAGCACGCGCAGGAAACGCCGTGGACGATGACGGTGCCGCTGATGGTGTTGGCTTTCTTTGCCGTTACCGCGGGTTGGATCGGCATTCCCGAGACCTTCCCCGGTTTGGGCGGGATTTTGCCCAACTGGTTCCACCACTGGGTGGGCGCAACTTACGAAACGCTGTTGGAAGAGGCGCACCTGGTGGGTGAAATGGCCGAAGGCCATAGCCTGGTGCCGTTGATGACCTCGCTCACCGTGTCTTTGGGCGGTTTGTTCCTTGGGTGGTTGACTTACAAGGATGTGAAGTCGCCTGATCCGGCCACTGACCCGCTGAAGAAGTGGCTGGGGCCGGTGCATACGGTGTTGCAGAACAAGTACTACTTCGACGAACTGTATCAGGTCATTTTCATCCGCCCCGCGGCGTGGTTTGCCGAGGTCTTTACCTTCCGCTGGGTGGATCGGGGTGCGATTGACGGCACCATTCACGCCATTGCGCGCACAGTGTTCGATGCTGGGAAGGCTTTGGCGTATGGCTTCGATTTGCCCGTGATCAGTGGTGCGGGCGATCTCATCGGCAATACCGTGCGCTCTTTTGGCCGCGCGTTCCGGGTGGTGCAAACCGGGCGAGTGCAGGATTACATGGTCGCTGCCATGACCTCGGTGGTGGCCTTCGGCGCGCTGGTGTATTACCTGCTGGTCTTTGCGCACTAAGGCTCAGCGGATAAGGAGCGAACTATGGCGTTTCTTCAGAATCATTTGCTCTCGTGGATTTTGTTCACGCCTGCGCTGGCCGCAGTAGTGATGCTTTTCTTCCCCAAAGAAAAGGTCAACTTCCACCGCTGGTTTGCGTTTATCGCCAGCCTGGTGCCGTTGGCGCTTTCCATTTGGCTGTGGGTTTTGTTCGACGCCAACGGCCAGGGCTTCCAGTTTGAAGAGCAGGCGGCGTGGTTTACGGGAGTGAATTCAACTTATCACCTCGGCGTGGATGGCATTTCGTTGACCATGGTGTTGCTGACCACGCTGCTGACCACCGCAGCCCTGCTGGCTTCCTTCAGCGTCAAGGATCGGGTGAAAACCTACATGATCCTGTTCCTGCTGATGGAAACCGGCATGTTGGGCGTTTTCATGGCGCTGGATCTGGTCTTCTTCTATGTGTTTTGGGAAATCAGCCTGATTCCCATGTTCCTGCTCATCATTCAGTGGGGCAGCGAAAAGGGCACCCGCGTTTGGGGCAAGGGCCGCGAAGTCAAAGAACGCACGTACGCGGCGTTCAAGTTCTTGCTCTACACCATGGCGGGGTCCTTTGGTCTGCTGGCGGCTATCATGCTGTTGGGCATGTTGGCCGGCTCCTTTGACCTGGTGACCATCTACGAAAAATGGAATGCCATCAACAGCGGCACGCTGTGGGGCATTCCGGTCAGCACCATCAAAATCATCGCTTTTTGGGCTTTTGTGATCGCCTTTGCCGTCAAAGTGCCGGTGTGGCCGTTCCACACCTGGTTGCCCGACGCCCACACCGCGGCACCCACGGCTGGCTCCATGATCTTGGCCGGCGTGATGCTGAAGTTGGGTGCTTACGGTTTCTTGCGCTTTGTCTTGCCGCTGTATCCTGAGCAGTCGAAGATGTTTGCAGGCGCTTTGGCCTTCTTGGCAATGGTCTCCATTGTCCTGGGCGCGTTTGCATCCTTTGGGCAGACCGACTTCAAGCGCCTGGTGGCTTATTCTTCGGTCAACCACATGGGCTTTGTGGTGTTGGGCATTGCGGCTGCGGCCTATGCCGCGGGCACTGACCCCGAAAGCGCTAACATTGCCCTCAACGGCGCAGTGTTGCAGATGTTCAACCACGGTCTTTCCGCGGCTGGTATGTTCTTCCTGGTGGGTGTGATTTACGAGCGTGCTCACACCCGCGATCTGGAAGCCTTTGGCGGCCTGTGGCCTCTGATGCCCATTTACGGCGGCATTCTCATCTTCACTTCAATGGCCTCGCTGGGTCTGCCGGGCTTGAACGGCTTTGTGTCGGAATTCCTGGTTGTGCGAGGTGCGTGGCCGGTGTTTACCCTCTTCACCGCATTGAGCATGTTGGGTTTGTTGTTCACCGGTGCATATATCCTCAAAGGGATCCGCTACGTGCTTCAAGGGCCGTTGAACAAGAAGTGGGAAGGCCATTTGACCGACATTTCGGTGCGAGAAATTGCGGTCATTGCGCCTTTGATGGTGTTGATGCTGTGGATCGGCGTGTGGCCGATGTGGATTTTGGATGTGATCAACAAGGCGGCGGCGCATTTGCTGGCCTTGCTCTGATGCCGTGGCGCAAGCCGAACTTGTGTCTTGGAGGTGCCTAAGTGAATGGCATTGACTCTGCAATGATGTTGGCAATTTTGCCGGAGTTGCTGCTTCTGCTCGTGGCCGGCGCGGTGCTGTTTGTGGATTTGATGGAGCGCGGCAAGCACCCCCGCCTGTTGGGCTGGATTACCGTGGGCGGGTTGGCGGTGACGTTTGTTGCCAGCCTGCTCTATGCTCGCCCGCCGGAAGGCGGCGCGCTGGTGTGGGGTGGCATGTTGCGCCACGACTGGCTGGCCTTTGTCTTCCAGATGATGTTCATCATTGGCGCGGCGGCCACGGCTTTGTTTGCGATGGACGTGGAAAATCTGGGTGAGCGAGGGGAGTTTTACATCCTCTTGCTGGCTTCCACCCTGGGTATGAGCCTGATGGCTGCTGCAGCCGATTTGATCATGCTCTACCTGGCCATTGAGACCACTTCCATCCCCATGTATGTGCTGGCGGGCTTCCTGCACGCAGACCGCAAGTCCAATGAAGCCGGCTTCAAATACTTGCTCTTTGGCGCGATGGCCTCGGCCATCATGCTCTACGGCTTTAGCCTGCTCTATGGCTTTACCAACGAAACCCAGTTGGCCGCGCTGCCCACGGCCATTGAGCAAAGTGGCATGGGCTTGGGTGTGCTGATGGGCATTGTGGTGCTCATTTTGGCAGGTTTCGCGTTCAAGACTTCGGTGGTGCCCTTCCACTTCTGGGCGCCGGATGTGTACCAGGGCGCACCCACGCCGGTGACGGGCTTCCTTTCCACCGCTTCTAAGGCCGCTGGGTTTGCCGTGCTGGTGCGGGTGTTTATGAGCGCCTTCCCCAGCAGCGCGATGCCCTACTGGGGCGCGATGCTGGCCGCGATTTCTGTGGCGACCATGGTGTTGGGTAACACCCTCGCCATCGCCCAGAACGATATCAAGCGCATGTTGGCTTACTCTTCCATTGCCCATGCAGGCTACATCCTCATCGGTCTGGTGACTTTGTCGGAATTCGGCATCACAGGCGTGGTGTTCTACCTGGGCGTGTATCTGCTCAGCAACCTCACAGCGTTTGCCGTTGTGGCAATGGTGGAGAAAGCCGATGGCACCACAGCCCTGAGCGACTACGCGGGCTTGGGCAAGCGTGCGCCTTGGCTGGCGTTGGCCCTGATGGTCGCTTTGCTCTCCCTGTCGGGAACGCCGCCCTTTGGTGGCTTTGTGGGCAAAGCCTGGCTCTTCGGCGCCGCGGTCAAGTCCGATTTGGTCTGGCTGGCGATTGTGGGTGTGCTCAATTCGGTCATCGCGATGTACTACTATATCGTGGTGCTCAAGGTAGCCTACTTTGACCCGCCCAAGACCGAGGGCAAGATTGCGGTAAGCACGTCGTACACCGTGGGCCTGGTGGTGTTGGCCTTGGCTGTGCTTTTGGTGGGCGTGGCTTTCGCCCCCTGGTATGGCTGGGCACAGCAAGCCGCTTCGGTGCTCTTTT
This sequence comes from Chloroflexota bacterium, assembly GCA_013154225.1. Classification (GTDB taxonomy): domain Bacteria; phylum Chloroflexota; class Anaerolineae; order Anaerolineales; family DRMV01; genus DRMV01. The sequence goes on along the minus strand of JAADCW010000059.1, from coordinate 4,286 downwards.
AGGCATTACCAAACAGCCAGCGGAATCTTTCCGTTGGCTGTTTTTTTACAATCTTTGACTTTTTCAAGGCTTCTTTTGGGTTGACGGTTTCTTTGGCCCTGTGATACAATGCAGCCGCTATGCACGAGGAGCAGCAGACGGCCCCTTCTCGCCAAAAGGCATTTAGTCAAGTTTTGGCCTCCGTCATTGCCCAGGTAGGTTTCTTGACCCTGGCCATTGTGGTGTTGACCTTGGTCGGGGGAATGTGGTTGGATTCCCGCTTCGGCACCAAGCCTTTGTTGACCATCCTCTTGCTGATAGCCAGTATTCCGGTCACAACGGTGATGATGTATTTTGTCGTTCGGCGGGCTGCAAAGAAACTGGAAGTCCCGACCGAAGACAGCCCCCAAAGTTAATCCGCGCCCGCTGTCGGGTGGCATAAGTCAATTTGGAGGAAGGACATCTATGGCTGACCCCAAACAGGACGCTGGGAAGAAGAGTAAGTTCAAAGAAATTGGGTTGCCTTTGCTCATCGCCGCGGTGTTGGGGGCAATTGGGTGGTATTTCTTCCCGCCCATTATGCCTCACGTCCAACTCCCGGCGGAAAAATTGACCCATCACCCGCTGATTTCTTTACCCATGCCCATTGGGGACATTTACCTCACCAACACGCTGGTGGCCACGTTCCTGGTTGATCTTGTTCTTCTTGCTTTGGTTTTCGCGGTGCAGAAGGCGGCTAAAAGCGGCGATTTGATCCCGCGGGGGATTGTTGGGGTCTTTGAAGCCACGCTGGAAGCCATCTACAACCTGACCGAAACCACCGCAGGGAAGTGGACCAAAGTCATCTTCCCTTATTTTGCGACGTTCTTCTTTGTGGTGCTCATCGCAAACTGGACCGAACTGCTGCCCGGTGTGGACAGCATCGGCTTCCTGCATAAAGTGGAAGAAGGCGTCCACGGTTATGCCGCCCAAGGGCCGTTCCTCATCAAGCAACCTGGCCCTTATCACGTTACCCCCTGGGTGCGGGTGGCCTCGACCGACCTGAACTTCACCATTGCTTTGGCGTTGGTGTCGGTGTTCATGACCCAGGTCATTGGCGTGCGGGCTTTGGGCTTGCCTTACTTCACGAAATTCTTCAATATCAAGGCTATTTTCACCGTCAAACCGTGGTGGATGGGCTTGATTGATTTCTTCGTCAGCATCTTGGAGATCATCTCCGAAACCGCCAAGATCATCTCCTTCTCTTTCCGGTTGTTTGGTAACCTGTTTGCCGGTTCGGTGATGCTTTTCGTGATTGGCTACCTGGTGCCGGTACTGCTCCAGTCTGCGGTTTTGTTGTTGGAGGCTTTCGTGGGCATCGTGCAGGCCCTGGTGTTCGGTATGCTGACGTTGATGTTCATGGCGTTGGCAACGCATCCCCACGGCGGAGAGCACGAAGAAGCCCACGCGTGAAATTGTGCGTAAAACGATGGCACCCCTCTTGCCATTGTTTGTGAAAACCATTCACTCAAAAATCTTTGAAATGGAGGTTGAGGATAACGATGGATGCTCAGAGCATTATCACTGCTGCGAAGTTGATTGGCGCTGGCCTGGCGATGATTGGCGCCCTGGGCGGCGGCATCGGGATTGGCCTTTCGGCGAACGGCGCGGTGCAAGGTATTGCCCGCAATCCTGATGTGGCAGGCCCGATTCAGACCAACATGATTCTCGGTATCGCCTTTGCCGAAGCGGTGGCTATTTACTGCTTGGTGGTGGCTCTGCTGATCCTCTTCGTGGTGAAATAAGCCAACTCCCTTGGCCTAAAGGAGGTCTGCGTTGGAAGCCTTACAGAACTTGGGCATATCATTAGGCTATTTGATCGTCCAGATCATCAACTTCGCGGTGATGTTCTGGGTGCTCAAGAAATGGGCATACCCGCCCATTATGGACATGTTGGAGAAGCGCCGCCAGATCATCGCCAAGGGGTTGGAAGACGCTCGGATTGCGGCTGAAGCCCGGGCCAACGCGGAGAAAGAGGCTGAGAAGATCTTGGCTGAAGCCCGCGCCAAGGCGAGTCAGATCGTGCGGGAAGCCAGCGAGCGCGCCGAAGCCGTTGCCCGCGAAATCAAGGCTGAGGCTGAAGCCGAAGCCGCGAAGATTCGCGAAGAAGGCGTGGAAGCCGCCAAGGCCGAGCGCGAGCGCATCTTGCGGGAACTCCGCAGTCAGGTGGCGATGTTGGCCATTGCCGCGGCGCAGAAATTGATTGGCGAGGCGTTGGACGAGAAGCGGCAGCATCAACTGCTCAACGAATTCTTCTCCGGCGTCAAAGACGGCAAGGTCACGATTTTGGACGACGCCGAAGACTTGCCCGCGGATGAAGCCGAAGTCATTAGCGCGCTGCCTTTGACCGACGAAGAAAAAGAGGTCATTATCAAAGACTTGTTGGCCAAGGTGGGCAAGGAAGTCAAAGTGACTTTCAAGGTGGACCCGTCCATCATGGGTGGCCTGGTCATCCGCATTGGCGATAAAGTGCTGGATGGCTCGGTCAGTGGCCAATTGCAGGAACTTCGCGAAAGCCTGGTGTAATCCCTCTGAGTAAACCGGACCGATTCAGAACGGCCCGGCGTCGTTCTGTGCGGTAATGGGAAACCGCGCCCGGGGCATATTGCCGCGGGCGCTTTTCGTTTGCAAAGGGCCTGCCCTGAGCAGTGACGAAGGGCCTGCCCTGAGCAACGACGAAGCCGTGTGTATTCCCCCTGTTTCTACAACTTGTGAGTTTTTGGAGCGTTCGTCCACCAGGGTTGATGATATAATCAGTGTGAATTTTCTCACGAATTTGCCGCGAGAGGCACGCCTCTACGGCTGAAAGGAGCCTTTATGGCGGATTCCCGAATGCTCAACTTAGCCCATCTGCTGGTGGCCTATTCGGCTGAAGTGCGCCCCGACGATTGGGTTGTGCTCCACGGTGGCGTGGAGGCCTTGCCCCTGATTCGTGCGGCCGCGGTGGAAGTGTTGCAGGCCGGCGGGCATCCCACGGTGGTGCTGGAAGACGACGAAACCCAGGCCGCGATGGCTCGTGTGGCTACTGAAGAGCAACTTGCCTGGACTTCACCCCTGGAGCCCGTGGTATATGAACAAGCCGACGTCTTGATGTTTATTCGCGGTGCAAGCAACACCCGCGCCATGACCCAGATTCCCCCTGCCAAACAGCGGGCGGCCCAAAAAGCCCGCACGCCTTTGATGGCCACGTTCATGCGCCGTTCTGCGGAGGGTGGTTTGCGCTGGGTGAGCACCCTTTTCCCCACCGCGGCTTACGCGCAGGAAGCCGACATGAGCCTGGCCGAATATGAGGACTTTGTCTATCGGGCGACATTTGCCGATCAGCCCGACCCAGTGGCCAAATGGCAGGAAATCCACGACTTGCAGCAGCGCATGGTGGACTGGCTGAAAGGTAAGCGTGAGGTGGTGGTGAAGGGCCCGCATGTGGATTTGACTTTGTCCATTGAAGGGCGCACGTTCATCAACTCCGATGGCCATCACAACATGCCCAGCGGCGAGATTTTCACCGGCCCGGTGGAAGATTCGGTCAACGGCTGGGTGCGTTTCACCTACCCTGCCCTGTATGCCGGCCGTGAGGTGGAAGGCGTCTCCTTCCGTTTTGAAAACGGCAAGGTAGTTGAGGCCCACGCGGAAAAGAACGAAGCCTTTTTGCTGGAGATGCTGGATACCGACCCCGGCGCACGCTATTTGGGCGAATTTGCCGTTGGCACCAATTACGGCATTGACCGCTTTACCAAGAACATCCTCTTCGACGAAAAGATTGGCGGCACCATCCACATGGCCGTGGGCGCGGGCTATCCCGAAACCGGCAGCAAGAATAAATCCGGCATCCATTGGGATTTCATCTGCGATATGCGCACTGACAGCGCCATTTGGGTAGATGGCGAACTGTTTTACAAAGACGGCCAATTCCAGGTGTAGCAGGAGGCATCTGTGCCCCCCGAAATGACGGCTTCTCCTCGCCCTATCTTCCTGTCGGACCTGCTGGCCGCGCTGCCGTATGAAGTGCCGCGGCCAAAAGAGGATGTTTGGGTCACCGGCATTGCTTCAGATTCCCGCAAAGTGCGCCGCGGCGATTTGTTCGTCGCCATTCCGGGCGTGGCGGTAGACGGCCACCGCTTTATCCCCGCCGCGGTGGCTCGCGGCGCGGCCGCGGTGGTGGGCACTCGTCCCGCGGCCGCGTTTCCCCGCTTGGGCGTGCCTTATGTGCAAGTGCGCGACGCGCGGGAAGCCTTAGCCTACCTCGTAGCCGCGTATTACGGCCACCC
>JAADCW010000086.1 GCA_013154225.1 Chloroflexota bacterium | reverse complement strand
CGTTGTCGGGGTGCCCTTCCAGCGCGGCGGCCAGGGCAAACACCTGGGCCTCGGTCAGCGGGTTCCCCAACACTGCATTGGCGCCCATCACTCCTAACAGCACCGCGGTGCCGCTGGAACCCAGCCCTGACTGCAGGGGAATATGGTTTTCGCACTGCACCTGAAGCCCGCGCGGGGGCACACGCCGCAAGGTTTCCCACACCTGTCGCGCAGCCCACAACACCCGATTGCCCTCGTCACTGGGCAAGCGGTCCGCGCCTTCGCCAGTCACGCGAATTTCCCAGCGGTCACCCGCCAAGGTAAAGCGCGCGCTGTTCCACAAATCCAACGCCAGGCCCAAAACGTCAAAACCCGGTCCCACGTTGCCCGTGGAAGCAGGCACGCGCACGGTCACCGGGGAGTGTTGCTCCGGCATGGCAAAAACTCTCCTGGCCATCTCAAATCACCACGGCTTCCAACGCGTCCAGGCGCGGGGGCACGGTAATCAACTCAGGCGTGCGGCGCAGCACCGCGTCGGGGTCCTTCAGCCCGTGCCCGGTGCACACTGCGACAATGGTTTTGTCCTTGGGGTCAAAACGGCCTGCGCGGATTTCTGCGGCCAAGCCTGCGAGGCCTGCGGCCGAAGCGGGCTCCACCCAAAGCCCTTCTTCCTCAGCCAGCAGGCGCTGCATGGCCAGAATTTCATCGTCGCTCACCGCGATAATCCGCCCGCCCGACTGCTGAGCGGCTTCCAGCGCCTGCTCGCCGCGCGCGGGGCGGCCAATGCGAATCGCGGTGGCCACGGTTTCAGGATGCTCCACCGGATGCCCAAGCACCAACGGCGCGGCCCCTGCGGCCTGCACTCCCAACAACTTCGGCAACCCCGTGCCCTTGGCTTCGTGATACTGCCGAAAGCCCATCCAATACGCGGTAATGTTGCCAGCATTGCCCACAGGCAAACACAGCCAATCGGGCGCATGCCCCAACGTGTCGCAGATTTCAAAGGCCGCGGTCTTTTGGCCTTCCAGCCGATAGGGGTTGATGGAATTGACCAGAGCCAGGGGATGCTTGCGGCTAATTTCCACCACCAGGCGCAGGGCATCGTCAAATGAGCCTTCCACCTGCACCACCTGCGCGCCATAAGCCAGCGCGCCCGCCAGTTTGCCCAGGGCAACTTTGCCTTCGGGAATCAACACCACCGACTTGACCCCCGCGCGGGCGGCATAAGCCGCGGCCGAAGCCGCGGTGTTGCCCGTGGACGCGCAAATCACGGCCTTTGCACCGCGACCCACGGCCTCACTCACAGCCGCGGTCATGCCGCGATCTTTGAACGACCCCGAGGGATTCAGCCCCTCATACTTCACAAACAGGCGAAAACCACCGCCCATTTGCTCGGCCAGCCGCGGCACCGGCACCAGCGGCGTGTCGCCCTCCAGCAAAGAAATGGTCTGCGTATGGTCAGGGAGATCCAACCACTCGCGATAACGGGGAATGACACCAGCGTAGGGCATGGGCAGCCTCCACAAAAAGCGTAAAAACAGGATGAAATGACAAATGAGCGCCCTCACGCAGGAAGCAAGGGCAGCACAAACCAAGGGGTGGTTGGGTTTTAGCGGGTGGCGTCCGCGGCCTTGAGGGCAAAGTAGGCATCCATCACACGGCGCACAATCGGGCCGGCAGTTACCGCGCCTTCCCCGCCATTATAGACAAAAGCCACCACAGCAATTTCCGGGTCGTCATAGGGCGCGTAGGCCACAGTCCACGCGTGGGTGGGCCAATCGCCGCGGCGGCAGAGGTTGCGCTCTTGGGCTTTGTTGTCGCAGTATTCCGCGGTGCCGGTTTTGCCCGCCACAGGAATGGGGAAACCCTCAAACACCTTGTGCAACGTGCCGTGCAGGCCATCGGTCACAGCCATGCGCATACCCCGTTGCACCTGCTCAATCACCCAGGGATCCACGGTTTTGGTTTCGCCCGTGGGTTTGCAACTACCAATGCCCGCGGGGTTCTGATAGACCTGAATGAGCGGGTCTTGGGTAATATCCCACCGCATTTCAGGCTGGAAAGGTTGCACAACCTGGCCTTCGGCATCCACCACTTCGTAGAGCACAGTGGGCTTCATCTGGCGGCCATCGTTGGCAATGGTCGCGGCCGACATCAGCACCTGCAAAGGCGTGGCCAACACGTAGCCCTGCCCTACGCTGGCGAGGTAGGTGTCGCCTGTGGACCAGTTTTCCCCGCGGTAGATACGCTTCCACGTCGGGTCAGGAATCAGGCCCGAAGCCTCGCCCGGCAGGTCAATGCCCGTAGGCGCACCATACCCCAACGCACGGGCATACGTACCCAGGCGGCAGATGCCCAACCCTGGGTTGATTTCATCGTCATAGCCGCCGCCTAATTTGTAGAAACACACATTACTGGAATAGGCAATGCAGTGCAAGAAGTCAATCTTGCCAAAGCCGCCTTCCTGCCAGTTGTGGTCGTAAAATTCTTTACCTTTGCCGGGGTCGTTAGCAAAGTATTTTTCAGTCAGGGTGATGATACCTGGGGCATCAATGATTTGATCCAGGGTCACAACGTGTTCGTTGAGCGCACCCGTGGCTGTGGTGAGTTTGAACGTGGAACCCGGGGGGTGCTCGGCAGAGATGGCATGATTGAGCAAAGGCTTTTCAGGATCGGCCACCAACTGCTGATAGTAATAGGCCGGGATGAACCGCGCCATGCGGTTGTTTTCATACGTGGGATACGACACCATCGCGAGGATCTCCCCGGTTTTGGGATTCATCGCGATGACCACGCCGTTTTGGGTGCGCGGGCTGCCGTCGGGCATGGGGTAACGCTGGTTGATGTATTCAATTTGGTTGACCAAAATCTGATACGCGGCTTCCTGCAGGCGCGTGTCAATGGTCAGCACCAGGTTCGAGCCAGGCTTAGGCTGCTGCGGCGGTTCCAAATCGCGGCGAATGTTGCCTGCGACGTCCACTTCCACCACGCGGCGGCCATTGGTGCCTGCCAGCATGTCTTGGTAGGAAAGTTCCACGCCCGCGTAGCCCACCTTGTCACGGTTGGGCACCAGGCCTTTGGCCTTGTAGTAATCTACCAGGGCCTCGGGCACCGGTCCCAGGAAGCCGACCACGTCCGCGGTGAGATAGCCCGTGGGATAGTCGCGCACAGGCTCCACCTCAATGCCCACCCCTGGCCAATCCACCGCGCGTTCCCGAATGATCAAGGCCACATCACGCGGAATGTCGCATTTGATTTTCACCGGCCGATAGGGGGCAAACGTCTCCCCAAAGTTGACGATCTGCCGAATGCCCTGCTCAGAACGACACGGCACGTAAGGGTGTTCCTTGTCCACCGTGCTGTAACTGACGGGCACACCGGTGAGTTCGGAGAGTTCCCGATAAATCTCATCCACCTTGCCAGGGTCGTCTGGCAAATAGGCGGGGGTAATCACCAGGTTGTAGGCCGCAACGTTGCGCGCCAAAACAATGCCGTTGCGGTCGTAAATGGCACCACGCGGCGCGGGGATGTTGATTTCTTCCACACGGTTTTCGTTGGCCTGGGCAACCCATTCGTCGTAGCGCAGAATTTGCAAGTCAAACAAACGGGCTACAAAAATCAACAATACCAGGCCAATTACCGCGGCGGTCACATAAAGCCGCCAGGCTTCCACAGGTTCATGGGTAGGCGTAGGTTCGCCATTCATGGCACATCCTCCTCAGGGAAGAACCACGCCGTCCACTCATCCATCAGGCTATACACCGGCAAAGCGAACAGCAAATTGAGCAACAGACTGGGGAACATCACCAGGTTGAGGGCAGAACGCACGTCCAAAGGCGTGCCCCGCAGACGCAGATAGGCAAAAGTCACGCCCTGCACCCACAACGACCCCAGCAGGACTACGGTCAGGTAAGAGAAGATGGAAGTCCGCCACAGACGGCGGCGGAGCATCATAGCAAAGCCCGCCACCACGCCGTAAGCCATCACAAACAACCACCAGGGCAGGGCTGAAAGGGTGCCCACCATCAGGCCCGCCAAACCAGCCCACACCCACGAAGCCGGGGTTTCTTCGTGCATATACCACGCGGCCAGGGTGAGCAACACAATATCTGCCGCACCCTGAAGCAGCCGAATTTGGCTGAACACCGCGCTCTGCAGGGCGGTGGCAAGGGCCAACACCACCAACCCGGAAAGGGACGCCATCATGGCGTGCCCTCCGCGGGTTGCATCAACGGCGTAATATCTACCGGGCGGAAGTTGACAATGACCAACACGATTTGCAAACGGCGGAAGTCCACCACCGGCTGGACCGCGGCCTCTTGGAAAAGGGCATACGAGAGCTTGCGCACGCTGACCACCTGCCCGGCCAAAATGTTAGGCGGGTAGCGGCCGCCCAACCCCGAAGTGAGCACCAGATCGCCCGTGTGAAGTTGGGCTTCCAGGGGCACCATATCCAGCGAGAGTTCGCCGGTGAGGCTACCCACCAACACCGCGTTGGTGTTCGACGGCTGGGTACGGACGTCCACCGCGGAGTTGGGATCGGTAATGAGTTGTACCCGGGCCGCGTTGGGCAGCACCGCGTCGATGCGCCCTACCAAGCCCTCCGCGCTCACCACAGGCATCCCCACCCGCAGGCCGTCATCCGAGCCGCGGTTGATGATGATGTAGTGCATAAAGGGGCTGGGGTCGCGACCAATGACCTGGGCGGCCTTGTATTCGTTTTGGGGATGGGCACGCGCGAAATCCAGCAACGCAGAGAGCAGTTCGGCTTCGGCCAACTGCTGCTGCAAGGTAACGATTTCGGTTTGCAAACGGCTTACTTCAGCTTTGAGTTGCTGGTTTTCTGCCCGCAGGGCGGTCACGTCTTTAGGCGCGTTGAGATAGTCGCGAATACCTTGATAGGAACGCGCCAACCAAGTCTGCACAGCAATCATGGGTTGCGTGCTCAAACGGGTCAATGGCGTCAGGTATCCCCCCAGTGACAGGGCCAGCAAGCCCATCACCACCAACGCAATGACCAACGCCCGTAAGGTGCGAGGTGAAAATTTCATCGTAAGCGAAAGGGAACGCCCACCGTCAGACCATGCTGGTCATATCCACCAGGAACTGGCGGTTGGCGTTGAGGTCCTCCAGCACCAGCCCTGCGCCGCGGGCTACACAACTTTGGGGGTCTTCAGCCACCCAGGCGCGCAAGTTGAGTTCGTCGGCAATGCGGTCGGCCAGGCCTTGCAAAAGCGCGCCACCGCCCGCCAGGGTCACGCCGTTTTCCATCAGGTCGGCGATAATTTCGGCTGGGGCTTCGTCAATCGTATCCTTGATCGTGTCAATAATCGTCTGTACCGGTCCCGCGATGGCTTCCCGAATCTCAATGGAAGAAACTTCCACGGCTTCGGGCAAACCCGTAACCAGGTTACGGCCGCGTACCACCGCGGTTTTCTCTTCAGGCAGGGGATGCGCCGAACCAATCTTCATTTTGATTTCTTCGGCCATACGCTCACCAATGAGCAAATTGTATTTGTTGCGGATGTACTGCACAATGGCTTCATCCATCTCGTCGCCAGCCACCCGCAACGAACGGGCAACCACCGTGCGCCCCATGGAGAGCACGGCCACTTCGGTGGTGCCGCCGCCAATGTCCACAATCATGTGCCCTTGGATGTCGGCAATGGGCAAACCCGCGCCCAAAGCCGCCGCAACGGGCTCTTCGATGAGGTGGGCTTCCCGCGCGCCTGCGGCCATGGCCGCATCGTACACCGCGCGCATTTCCACCTCGGTTACCCCTGCAGGCACGCCAATCACCACCCGCGGATAGGGCGCAGGCACAATGCTCTGCTCGTGCGCCTTGCCAATCAGGTGCTCCAACATGGCCTCGGTAATGTCAAACTCCGAAATCACGCCATCCCGCAAAGGGCGAATGACCAAGACGTTGGCAGGCGAACGCCCAGCCATCCGCTTGGCCGTCGCGCCCACAGCCAACGGGCGGCGCGTGCGCTTATCCACTGCGACCCAAGAGGGTTCATTGACCACAATGCCTTTGCCGCGAATATAGACCAGCGTGTTCGCGGTGCCCAGGTCAATACCAATATCCAGAGCAAAAAAACTCAGTAGCCAACTGATAGGGTTGAACAAAACCGCGGCTCCTGCAAGGGAATCAGCCGCCGGTAAGCGGCAAAATCGCGCCCATTATACCATGCGAGTTTTTTAGCGATTAAATTTTGCTCAGAATGGGAGATTTTACAACGCCAGGTAACAGCCTGCGCGTTTCTGTGGGAAGGGGCCAAGCCCAAGGGAAACGGGTCAGGCCACCACCCGGGCAGGCCCGCCCGGCCCCGCGGTCAGCACGTCCTGCACCCCTGGCAACGCCCGCAACCGGGAAGCAACTTCCTCTTGCGCCCCTTGCGGGCAGAGCACATGCACATTGGGGCCAGCGTCAATGGTGTAAGCCACGGGCAGGCCTTCCTGCCGCCAGCGCCGCACCGCCTGCATGACCGTGACCGTGGCCGGTTCCCAATAAAGCAGCCGAGGCGACGAGGTCTGCATCACCGCGTGCATCATGTGGCAGTCCAACTCCACTACTTCAGCCAGGGCTTCAAAATCGCGCTTCAAAATCGCGTCCCGGCACACATCCAACCGCCGCGGCGCATCGGCCACCCGCACGGCCTGGAAGGGGCTTTTCTCAGCCAATCGGTGCCCCTGGCTGGAACCTACTGCCTTATGGTCGGTGCTCACTAAGGCAACGCAGTCCATAAGCGCCCAATGCTCTGGGGGGGCAATGCTGATGGCGTAGGAATCCTCGTCGCCCGTGCCGGGGAGCCATTCCACAAAACCACCGGGCACCGAACGGCTGGCCGAACCCGAGCCCCAGCGCGCCAAACGGCTGAGGTCCTGGGGCGCGAGGTCCAACCCTGCCGCGGCAGCCGCGGCCACGGCCAGCGCGGCAAAGGCCGAAGCCGAAGAGGCAATGCCCGCGCCCGTAGGGAAGTTGTTTTCCGAGCGCACGTCCGCGTGCCACGTCAGCCCAGACCACGCGCGCACCAGCGAAAGCACCTTGCTCACCCGCGCCAGCGCAGGCCCTTCCACCTCTCGGCCGTGCAAAACCAAACGATCGGCTGTCAAATCAGGGCGAAAGGTCACTGTGGTGCGCGTCACCAGCCCGGCCAAATTCATCGAAAGCGAACCGTTGCTGGGAATGCGCGCTTCGTGGTCGCGGTTACCCCAATATTTGATGAAAGCAATGTTGGGATGGGCTTCTGCCGTTGCTGTCCAGGCACACATGAGGCAAGTTTACCATACGCCCTGCAGATTCGGATTGGCTTTCCTTTGGTTTTTGGTGCCGAAGTGTAAACCTTGCCCTGCCCAGGTCGGCCACGCCTATGCCCACGCGCCCTTCGGCAGGGGGTATAATTTGATTGCAAGTTCCTGAAGCACCCCTGTGCAAAAATTCTTCGCGGCTTCCCCAAAACCGCAATTCAAGGAGCCTTCTATGCGCGCTGTGGACATCATTATCAAGAAACGCGACAAACAAGAACTCAGCACTGAAGAAATCAACTTCTTCATCCAAGGCTACACCAAAGGCGACATTCCCGACTATCAGGCCGCGGCCTGGGCAATGGCGGTATTGCTCAACGGCATGAACCCCCGTGAAACCACCGACCTGACCCTCGCGATGGCCTATTCGGGCGACGTGTTGGACCTCTCGGGCGTGGTGGATATTGCCCTGGACAAGCATTCCACCGGCGGCGTGGGCGACAAAACCACCCTGGTGGTCCTGCCGATGGTTGTGGCCGCGGGCGTACCGGTGGGCAAGATGTCGGGCCGCGGGTTGGGCTTCAGCGGCGGCACCCTGGACAAGATGGAATCCATACCCGGCTACCGCACCAACCTGACCACAGAGGAATTCCTGACCCAACTCAAGGAAGTGGGCATTGTGCTGACCGGTCAATCTGCCGACTTAGCCCCGGCCGATGGCAAACTTTACGCCCTGCGGGATGTCACCGGCACTGTGCCTTCCATCCCCTTGATTGCCTCTTCCATCATGAGCAAGAAAATTGCGGCCGGCGCCCAGGGCATTGTGCTGGATGTCAAAATCGGGCTGGGCGCGTTCATGCAAACCCTGGAAAGCGCCCGAGAACTGGCCGAACTGATGGTGGATATTGCCGCGCGTGCAGGCCGGCGGGCGATTGCCCTGCTTTCGGACATGAATCAGCCTTTGGGCTATGCAGTGGGCAACGCGCTGGAAGTGAAAGAAGCCATCGAAACCCTGCACAACCGCGGCCCTGCCGACTTCCGAGAACACTGCCTCAAAGTGGCCGCACACATGTTGATCTTGGGCGGCAAAGCCCAAAACGAAGCCCAAGGCCGCGAACTGGCCGAGAAAACCCTGGCCGACGGCAGTGCATGGGAAGAATTCCGCAAACTGGTGCAGGCCCAAGGCGGGGATGTGCGCTACATTGACCAGCCGGAACGCCTGCCTGCGGCCCGCCTGCAAGAGCCCCTCAAAGCCCCGCAAAGCGGCTACATGGCCCAAATCCATGCCCGCCTGGTGGGCGAGGCCGCGGTGATTTTGGGCGCGGGCCGCGAGAAAAAAGGCGACCCCATTGACCACGCGGTGGGCATTGTGGTGCACAAAAAAGTGGGCGAACCCGTGGAAGCCGGCGAACCGGTCTTCACCATCCACGCCAACGACCCGGCCAAATTGGCCGAAGCCCAACAAATGCTCCAGGAAGCCATCAAAATCAGCCCCACCCCTGTGGAGCCGCTGCCCCACTTCTACGGCGTCATTGGAGAATAACCCCCGCGCCTTTCGCCAATGCGTTTGGGGAACGTCAAAGGGCTGGCTTGAGGCCAGCCCTTTGACATTTGGATGGATGGAGGGGAAAATCCCCCCAATTATAACGCTGCTTTACATGCCTGCAACGTAGACAACACCAACACCATTGGGGCCAACGTGTACGCCCACCACAGGGCTGACATCCCCAATCAAGGTTTCCACCGGATCCAGACGCTCGGAAAGCTGCGCCAGCAGTTGACGGGCGTCTTCTTCAGCGCCGGTGTGCACCACTGCGAGGCGCACGGGCTTGCTATCGCCCACGCGCTCCACCGTGATGTCGGCCATGCGCTGGAGGGCTTTGCGGCGAGCGCGCACCTTTTCCAGCGGCTCCACCCGACCACCGCGCACCTCCAGAATAGGCTTGATGCGCAGCATGGTGCCAAACCAGCGGCTTGCGCCGCCAATGCGCCCTCCGCGGTGCAGGAATTCCAGGGTGGGCACCATCAGCAAAAAGCCGCTATGCTCACGCGCCTTTTCGGCAATGGCCTTGCACTCGGCCAACGAAGCGCCCTCGGCCGCGGCCCGCGCGGCCAAAAGCGCGTGAAAGCCGGTTTCCATGCCCGTGGAAAGGGAATCCACAATCTCGATATTGTCCGCGCCCAGCATTTCTTTGGCCTGCTGAGCCGAGCTCATGGTGCCCGACATCTTCGACGAAATCACCACCGTCAGCACATCGTAACCCTCATCCAGCAGCGGGCGGAAGACATCCACAAAATCCTGCGCAGAGGGCTGGGAACTGGTGGGCAAAGTCTTGGACTCGGCCAAACGGCGGTAAAAGGCCTCGGGCGTCATATCCACGCCATCGCGATAGGCCACACCGTCCCACACCACGCGCAGCGGCACCACGTGGATATGATATTTTTCCACCAAATCCGCTGGCAAAGAAGCGGTGCTATCAGTCACAACGGCAACAGGCTTGCTCATAGGAACACCTCACAAAAAGGAATAAAGGCTCAAGGTTTTCGGTGCATGTTGACGCTACATGCCAGCCATATAGGCCAGCGCCACAGTGCCAGGGCCCACGTGGGTGCCCACCACAGGGCTTACATCGCTCACCAACGCCTCCACAGGGTTGAGTTGCGCAGAGGCTTGGGCCAGCACCTCGCGCGCCAGGTCTTCAGCGTTGGTATGCAAGGCGGCCAATCGGATCGGCTCCTGCCCTTGGGTGCGTTCCACCACAATATCCACCATGCGCTTGAGGGCCTTGCGGTGGGTGCGCACCTTTTCCAAAGGCTCGACGCGACCGTTGCGCACCTCCAAGAGGGGCTTGATCCGAAAAGCCGTGCCAAACCAGCGGCTCGCGCCGCCGATGCGTCCCCCACGGTGCAGGAATTCCAGCGTGGCCACAGCCAGCACCACGCCGGTATGGTCTTGGGCCTTTTCGGCAATGGCCTTGCATTCGGCCAGCGACGCGCCTTCAGCCGCGGCCCGGGCTGCAGCCAACACCTGAAAGCCCAATTCCATCGCGGTGGTGCGGGAATCCACCACTTCGATGTTTGCGCCGGGGAACGCCTCTTTGGCCTGCAAAGCCGCGCGGTACGTCCCCGAAAGGTCGCTGGAAATCACCACCGCCAGGACGTCGTAGCCGGCTTCCAGCCGCTCACGGAAAATCTCTTCAAACGAAAGCACCGAAGGCTGGGTGCTGGTGGGGAGCACCTTAGCGGTCTCCAGCCGGCGGTAAAACGCCTCTGGCGTAATATCCACGCCATCGCGCAGGGTTTCCTCCCCCCATACCAAAATCTGCGGCGCAACACGGATGTCGTACTGCGCCGTCAGTTCTTGCGGAATATAGGCCGTGCTGTCGGTCACCAATGCAACAGGGTGAGGCATTTTCCACTCCTGGAAAAAGGCTAAAAACGAAAACCCCCACCGCGGGCAAAAGTCGCGGTGGGGGCAGAGCATATGGGAATTTTCAGGACGCGTCCAAATCTTCAGGCCATGCCCAGCGCGCGCCAGGGGGGAAGGGCGTCTCCCCGCGCGGGAAGCCAAAACCCGCCGCGCCCGGATGCCCGCCGCCGCCAAATTTGCGCGCGATTTCCGACACGTCCACCTGATCGGAATACAGGGTGACAAACGTGTAAAGTTGGCCCTGGTGCCACGCGTCAAAGTAACAATAGCCCAAAGGATACCCCTTTTGGCGGATGTATTCGCCAATTTCGCCGCGGCCACGGGTGTTCAAGGCCAGGGTGCGCAGGCCCTCAAAGAGCACTTCAAAGCCCTTTTCGTCCACCAAATGGCGGACTTCCCGCAAACGCGCGGTGTGCAAAATCTCACCTTTGGTCAGCAAGCGCTGGAAGGCTTCAGGGTCGTCATCCAGCAGAGGCTGCCAAAACGCATCGTTGCAGGGGGAAGTATCCTCTTCAGCGTAAAGGGCAGCATTGAAAGGGCCGGTTTCGGGCTCTGTCCAGCGCCAAATATCTCGGTCGCCAATCAGCACCACCGCGCGCGGCACAGGCTGATGGGGGAAGAAAAACCGCCACGTGAGCACGCACGCGGCCTCGCTCACATCGCGGATACCTGGCCAGCCGCGGCGCTCGGCCTCTTCGCCCAGGGCCTCCAGCGCGGTCTTGTGGTGGTCAATCCAGATAAACGCCCGCCCTTCGGCCAGCCGCAGCATGGTTTCCAGAGGCAGGGAAAAATCCACCACAACCACCCGCTCGGCCTGGGCCACGTCGTCCCACGGCACAGGGTCGCCGTAGTTCATCTCATGGCACTGGGTCTCAGGGCCGTAAAAACGGCGCACAATCGCGGCCGAAGCCCGTCCGTCCGCGTCGTCGTGATGCAAACAAAGGGTGGTCATGATGGCTCCTATCGGGTCGCCCGCAGGCTAAAGGGCGTTTGTTCGTTGGGTTGCGGCGTTTCCCAGGAAACTTCAACCTGGGTCACGTAGGCCAACGCAGGGCCCCGCTCCAACGCCTTGAGCAGGGCTTCCACGGCCGGTTTTGGGCCCTGGGCAACCACTTCGACGGTGCCGTTGATGCGGTTGCGCGCCCAACCTTTCAAGCCCAACCGCCGAGCGGTTTGGAGCACGAAATTCCGAAACCCCACCCCCTGCACGCGGCCATGCACAAAGGCATGGGCTCGAACCTCGGCTGTGGATTGCGCATCCATGAGGACTTCCTCCTTAGCGTAACATCAGCCATGCTCCGATCCCCAACGAAGCAACCAAAACCAGCCCCAAGAGCAACCAGGGAAGCATCTGATCCAAAATCAATGCAGTTAGATGAAGATGAAAGACCTCGGCCTGCCAGTCGCGATCCAAACGGCTGAGGGATTCGCCCAACACCTGCTCAGCCCCTTCATTACATGCCACCCCCTGCGCATAGACCCCCACCAAATTATGCATGGTGGTGCGTCCATAGCGCCGCAAAAGATATTCCGTAAACGAGGCCGATTCAGCATAAGCCAAAAGCGCGCCCGAAGCGTCGTTGGGGAAGGCATGGCATAAATCAGCAATGGGCAAGAGATGCTCTTCTTTTACCGCGCGATTGAGAACAGCTGCATATTCGGCTCGGGGGACAAGTTCGGCATTGGACGCCAAACCTTCGCTCAGCCAGGTGGGCAAACTGCGGTAGCCTGCATCGCCCGCGGATTGATAGAGCAAATAGTGCACCAATTCATGGGGCACCAGTCGGCGGATATCCAATTCTTGCTGGGGGCCTGGGGGAAGCGCGACATACAGCGCGCCCAAAGTCGGCGAGGCATGGCCTGCCACCCACTGTTCCGCGCCCAGGGCCTGCTGAAGCGCGGCCAGGTCGGCGTAAACGTAGATGGTGACCTTTTCGGGCGTAGGCGCCAGCCAGGCTTCCTGGGCTTTGACCAGGCCAGAGGCCGCGGCATCTAACACTTTTTGCGCAAACGCGGCATCGCCTTCGTACCATTTCACCACAAAGGGGCCGGATTGCATTTCCTGCCATTCAAAGCGGTTGTCTTCCAGGACAAAAGAAAACGAAGGCGTGGTGTAGGTGGTGCCGTCTTTTAGGGTGATGCGGAACCAATAGTAAACCGGGGTGAAAGGCGGCAGAGGCTCCTGCTGTAAATCATGGACGAAATAAGCACTGCCATCGGGCTCCAAGGTCATTTCGCCGGTGTAGGTATAGCCCTGCCGCAGGGCAGGATGATAAAACAGCACCACCTTGGTCACCGGTGCCGAAGGCTGCAACCTCACCTGAAAGAGAATTTGCTCGCCAAAAGTAAACGTGACCGCAGGATGCACCTGCACTTCATCCGCGGCAACCACAGACGAAGGCCTCAGAGCGACGGCCACAGTCAACCACAAAACAGTCAACCACACCAAACGCGGCGAGGAAAACTTACCCCAAAGGCGATGGGCTTTAGATTTCGTCTTCATCATCCTCGTCGCCGCCAAACAATGCGAGCAAATCGTCAATGTCTTCTTCGTGGATGAGATCTTCCAAATCTTCGGGGGTAAAGTCCATCATCATCAAATCGGCCATGCCGTCGGTAAATTCCAGGTTAGAGAGCGCGTCTTCGAGCACTGCGGCCTCTTCTTCGCTGGCCGCGCGTTCCAGCGCGGCTTCCAAAGCCGCGGCAATGCTCTCGCCGCCACCGATTTCCGAAAGCGCCCACGCGGCATTGACCCGCACGTCGGGGCTGGGGTCTTCCAGCAGTTCCAACAGGTCGTCGGTCACATCTTTGAGCATCATCTCACCCGCGGCGCGAGCGGCTTCGGCACGCAGGCGGGGGCTTTCGTGGTGCAGATAATCGCGCACGTCGTCAGCCCAGCGCGCGTTGGCTGTGCGGCCCGCGGCAAACAGCGCGCTGATGCGCCAGTCTTCATCGGGGTGCATGAACGCGTCTTCCAACCAGGGGTCTAAATTCACGTTGAGGGAATAACCCAACACCTCCAGGGCCTGCCGCCGCACCACGTCGGGCTGGCTGGGGTCTTCCAAAAAGGCCATCAACGTGCGCTCAATGTCGCGGGTATAGCGTTCGGGCAGTTCTTCCAACGCGGCCTGATACATGTAACTGCCCAACGCGCCCACCGCGTTGGCGCGCACGTCAATATCGGGGTCTTCGCGGGCAATTTGGAGAAACCGCGGGATGAGGTTGTTGTCCTCTTCCACCCACAACAAGCGCACCCCTAAAAAGCGCACCTGGGGATCAGGATCCTCGAGGGCGATTTCGCCCACGTCGCGGAAAGAAAGGGTCAGATCGTTCTCGGTGAGGAGTTCCAAATCTTCAAGCAGACCTCGGCGGCGCTGCAGGGGCACTTTGGGCCACACTTCCCGCAGGCGAGCCGCGTTTTCAGGCGATAGATTGGCCAGTTGATGATAATAATTCACGGGAAAAGGCCGTGAGTCGTCCACCAGGGCCTCTAACACCTGGCTAAAATCTGGGGCGTTTGTTTCCCAGGTTGTCATGGCATACTCCTTAAGGAATCCATTCTCGCAGGTTGATGAGCACCAGTAAACCTAAAAGTAGCACAAACCCTGCCAAATTGATGGCATTCACCACCGAAACCGGCACCCGACGGCGGGTAACGATTTCGGCCAGCGAAAGGGCAATCCGCCCGCCATCCAGGGCAGGGAGCGGTAGCAAATTGAACACGCCCAAAGACACGGTAACCATGATGAAAAACACCAGGGTGTTGACCGGGAACGCGTCTTGAGGGGCTTGCTCCGCGGCTTGCACATCTGCGGCGCGGAACTGTTGGAAGACCTCATACATGCCCTTATAGCCCAACAACTGGGCGTTGGTATCGTGCTTTTTGAGCAAGGTCACGGGCAAAGAGGCCACTTGCACCACATCTTCCGCGGTGGCACGCAAGCCCCATCCCACCGCGGCAGGCCAGGAAACCGAACGCATGGGGTATCCCATCAAAATGCCGATGGCGCCGGTTTCTGGGGGTGGGTTGCGGGGCGTGAGGGTAACCGTCAGGGTTTGGTCGCCGCGCGCCAGGGTCATGGTAATAGGCTCGCCCAAATGGGCGTAAATTTCATCGTGCAGCATGGCAGGGTCGTTCACCGGCTTGCCGTTGACAGCCACGATCACATCATGGGGCAAAATGCCGGCCTCCTCGGCTGGGGAACCTGGCGCGACATCCACAATCATCACTTTATCGGTCTGCGGCACGCCCTGATGGGCAAAGATCACCGCATAAAGAATGACCGCGATGAGCAAATTCATCAGCGGTCCGGCAATGGCCACCACCAACTGCTTTTGCGGCGGCGCGGCAGAAAGGGCGTCCACCACTTCGCCGCCGTCTTCCCCATCGTTGAGCACTTTCGGGCGCACAAACCCACCCAAGGGGATGGCGTTGAGGGTGAACCGCGTGCCGCCAGCCTCGAAAAGGGTCAACAACCGCGGGGGGAAACCTATCCCAAATTCCTCAATGGGAATACCCACCAACTTAGCGGCAATGAAATGGCCGAATTCGTGCAACAAAATCATCACCGCCAGAGCGGCAATGAACATCAACAACGTGGTCATTGTCCTTGCTTTCCTTTCGTCAACGCGGGTGTGTGATGCTGATTATATCGCAGATACGCGCTGTTGCCTCACTCTGGTAAAGGCTCTGGCTTTCCGTTACAATTACGTTGCTTTACAGGCACCATGTTTCAGGCATTGCGCAGTGGGTGCGCGGCCAGGTGAGCAAATAGCCTCCAGCCTGGCTTTTCCCTCGCCAAGAGGCACTTGAAGCCGCCGAAACTGCGTAAGGCTTCCTATTCTGGGCGTAAGGACAGCGGTATGGAAACCACACTTTTGGCAGGACGCTATGAACTGCGTCATCTGCTGGGGCGGGGCGGGATGGCATACGTGTACCGCGCCTACGACCGCGTCCTGGAACGCCCTGTGGCCGTCAAGGTCTTGCGGGCGGAATATGCGCGCGATCCCCATTTTCGGGAACGCTTCCGCCAGGAAGCCACCGCGGTGGCGCGCTTGAGCCACCCCAACATCGTGACCGTGTACGATTTTGGCTACGACGGCGATCAGTTGTTCATCGTGATGGAATACGTCCCCGGCCAGACCCTGCGGCAGTTGCTGGACGAGCGGGGGCCTCTTTCCCCAGAAGAAGCTTTGCCGCTCATGGTGCAGGCCTGCGCGGGGTTGGGCTATGCCCACAGGGCCGGCCTGGTGCACTGCGACGTCAAGCCCCAAAACCTGCTGGTTACCCCCGATGGGCGGCTGAAAGTGACCGACTTTGGTATTGCCCGCGCGCGGGCGTCGGCCCACGCGCAAGAGCAAGCCCATGTGGTTTGGGGGTCGCCGCAGTATTTTTCGCCTGAGCAAGCCGCGGGCAAGCCTCCGTTGCCCGCTTCGGACGTGTATTCCCTCGGCGTGGTGCTCTACGAGATGCTCACCCGCCGCCTCCCCTTCCTCTCGGACGACCCAGAAGAACTGGCGCGAATGCACCGGGAAGCCCCGCCCGTGCCTCCCAGCGTGTTCGCGCCCGACATTCCCGAACGGCTGGAAAAAGTCATCCTCAAAGTGCTCTCCAAAGAGCCTTCAGCCCGCTATCGCACAGCCGACCAGTTCGGGCGGGTTCTGCTGACGTTTCTGGAAGCCCCCAAAGAAACCGCGTCCACGCCCCTGGTTCAACCTGCCAAACCTGCCAGGCCAGCCCCAACGCCTCCGCCGCCTTCCCCCCAGCCCAAGCCCCACGACATGGCGCCACCGCCTCCGCCGCCCAAAGACCCTTTGGACATTGACTGGGTAACCGTAATCCTGGCTATGGTGGCTTTGATGGCTGTGGGCGGGCTGGTGCCGCTGTGGGTGTGGGTCTATCTGCTCTACCACGGGCCCAAATAGCCTTGTTGGCTATCCTCAAGGCACGCGCGGCGCATGATGCGCCTTAGAATGCGATAAAACCCCTGTGCTATAATTGCGCTGCTATGGCCTACTTTGCCCCTTCCATTCTCTCTGCAGACCTCACCCGCCTGGGTGATCAAATCCACGAAGCCGTTGCCCACGGCGCGGATTGGATTCACGTGGACGTCATGGACGGCCATTTCGTGCCCAACATCACCTTGGGCACGGCCACGGTGGCCGCGGTGCGCCAGGCCACCGACCGCTTGGTGGACGTCCACCTCATGGTGGAACGCCCCGAACCCATGTTAGAAGCCTTTGCCCAGGCTGGGGCAGATTCCATCACTGTGCACGTGGAAGCCACCCCCCATATCCATCGAGCCTTACAGCGCATTCGGGCGCTGGGATGCAAAGCTGGCGTTGCCCTCAACCCGGGCACCCCTGCCGAAGCCGTGTTCCCTGTGCTCCATTTGGTGGATGTGGTGCTGGTGATGTCGGTCAACCCTGGCTTTTCGGGGCAGGCCTTCTTACCCGAAGTTTTGCCCAAGGCGCGCGTGCTGCGTCAGAAGTTAGACGAAATCAACCCCCAAGCCCTGATTCAAATGGACGGCGGCATCAATGCCCAAACCCTCCCGCAGGCGCAAGCCGCGGGTGTGGATGTTTTCGTGGCCGCAAGCGCCATCTTCCGCCACCCGCAAGGCATTGCCGCGGGCATGCAGGCCCTTCGTCGGGCCGCGGGGCTTTAAAAGCGAAAAATCACGGCAATGCCGTGATTTTATCGCCTGAAAACACGAATAAGCCACTTACCCCTTGGTCTTGACCATTGTCCGCAGACAACGCGTGCAGACCGTCTTCCGCACCTTGCGCCCATCTTCCCAGATGGTCACCTTGTGCAGATTGGGGCGGAAGGTACGCGGCGTGGACTTCTTCGACCAGGGGCGATTGCGTCCAAAAGTCGTGGTCTTGCCGCAAATTTCGCACTTCGCCATGATGCCCATCCTTTAGCCGAGATTACGTCAACACACAAAAGGCCATGCGGCTTCCCGCAAGGCGCGGGCAATCTTACCACAAAGTGCATCCTCTGGCAACGTTTTGGGTTAAAAAGGGTGTCATCAAACGCCATGCGCGTGCAGCATCACCGCACGCGCGGCCATCCTAAGGCCCCCAAGGGGCCGCATCTGCCCAAGGCTTTTGGCCGTTTTCGCTTTTTGCCCGCAACCCGGGCCAGAATGCTGCACATTTCCCCTCAGAGAGGTTTCCCATGAACGACGACCGCACTCCCCTGGGCACCATTCGCATCTCCCCACGGGTGATTGCCGCCATCGCCCATCAGGCTGTGCTCAAATCGTATGGCGTGGTGGGGTTGGCTCCCAAAAATCTGGTGAGCGGCATTGCCCACGCGCTGGCCAAAGACCCCACCGAAGGCATCGAAGTCCGCTACGATGAGGGCGGCATTGAGATTGACCTTTACATCATCGTGGAATACGGCACCCGCATCACCGCGGTGGCCAACAGCGCGGCCAATTTGGTGCGCTATCATGTTGAGAAAACCGTCGGCCTGCCGGTCAAAGCCGTCAACGTGCACGTGCGCGGACTGCGGGTGAGCAACGGTGAAAACGCACCGTCGGAAGAAGAAAAGCCAGAAGGCAAAAACAAGAGCAAAAACAAGGGGAAGAAAAAGAAGTCCAGCAAAAAAGAAACCAAGGACGCGTAGGAGAGCACATGGCAGTCAAAATCACCCCTAACGAAACCCGCCGTCAGGCGCTGCGCCGCAGGCCCATCAACGGCCAAGCCCTCAAACGCTTGGTTGACGCCGCGCTCACTTGGCTTCGCACCAATCAAGAAGTGGTCAACGCCCTCAACGTCTTCCCCGTGCCCGACGGCGACACCGGCACCAACATGGTGCTGACCATGCAGTCTGCATGGGACGAGATCAAAGACTCGCCCGAAGAACATTTTGGCAAAATGAGCAAAGCCGTGGCCCACGGCGCGCTCATGGGTGCACGCGGCAACTCCGGGGTTATCCTTTCCCAATTGTGGCGCGGCTTTGCCAAAGGCGTTAGCGAAGCCGAAACCCTGGATGCTGCCACGTTCGTGCAAGGGCTGGCTTCGGCTCGGGATACCGCCTACAAAGGCGTGGTGCGGCCCGTAGAGGGCACCATCCTCACCGTGGCCAAAGACGTGGCCGCGGCCGCGGAAGAAGCCCTGGCCCACACCGACGACCCCATTGCCATTTTGGAAATCGCGGTGCAGGCCGCAGACGCCTCGGTCGAGCGCACCCCCGAACTCCTCCCTGTGCTCAAAGAAGCCGGCGTGGTGGATTCCGGCGGCAAAGGCCTGTTCTTCATCCTGGAAGGCATGTTGCGCCACGTGGACGGCCAACCGTTGGATAAAGCCCTCACCGCGGTCAAACCGCTGGCTTCCCTCAACCTGGAACACGCACACGAAGCCATCGAACCCGGCCAGGATTACGAAGTCGTGCTGGACTTCAAACCCCACCAACCCCTGGATCTGGAAGCCTTTTACAGCGAATTGGAAGACATGGGCACGTCCATTCAAGTGGGCGAAGGCGACGGCATGTACCGCCTGCACATCCACGTGCCCACCGAAAACCGCTACAAACCCATTGACTACGCGATGAGCCTGGGCACGGTCACCAAAGTGCAAATCGAAAACCTCATCGCCCAAATGGAAGAACAAAGCGGCGAAAGCGACGGCACCCGCTACGAACTGGCCAATGTGGAACCCGGCCAAATTGCGGTGGTCGCGGTGGCGCCGGGGCCGGGCATTGCCCGCGTGTTTGCCAGCCTGGGTGCGGCCGCGATTGTGGAAGGCGGGCAAACCATGAACCCCAGCACCCAGGATATTTTGCGCGCCTTTGAAAACCTCCCGACCGATAAAATCATCATTCTGCCCAACAACAAAAACGTGGTGCTGGCCGCACAGCAAGCCCGCGATGTGACCGTGAAAAAGGTCGCGGTCATCCCCAGCCGCACCGTGCCCCAAGGGCTGGCGGCCATGCTGGCCTTTGACCCCGACGGCGATTTGGACGAAGTGGTCGCCGCGATGGAAGAATCCATGCGCGACGTCATCAGCGGCGAAATCACCGTGGCCACCCGCACCGTGGAATTGGACGGCGTCGCGGTGGAAGAAGGCCAACACATCGCCCTGCTGGATGGCAAACTGGTGTTGGCCGCAGACGGGCTGGACGAGGCCGTGCTGGGCTTGCTGCGCCAAGCCGAAGCCGAAGAATACGAACTCATCACCCTGTTCTACGGCGACGGCCTCTCCAAGAGCGAAGCCCATCGCCTGGCCGACGTCATCCGCGAAGCCTACCCCGACCAGGAGATCGAAGTCCAATTTGGTGGACAGCCGCACTACCCCCTCATTCTCTCGGTGGAGTAAGCCATGCGCGGCGTGGGCATCATCACCGACGCATCAGCCCAATTTCTGACCCCCAACTTTACGGGAAACGACCGCGTATACACACTGCCCCTGCATGTCCATTGGCAGGGGCAGTCTTTTTCTCCGCATCAAAGCGACCTGCAAAACGCGCTTCCCACCAGCCTGCTCCATCACAGCGAGCCGCCAACCCTCCAAACCCCCAACGTGGGCGAAATTGCCAGTTTCCTTACCGCACTCATTCCCTATTACGACGGCTTGCTTCTGCTCCCCATGGGCAACAGCACCACACCGCTTTTCCAGGCTGCGGTGCAGGCCGCCAACCAGGTCACCAAAGGCTACCCCATCTACGTGGTGGATACCCAAACCTTTGGCATTGGGTTGGGGTGGCTGGTACAGGCCGCGGCCCAAATGGCCTCGTCCGGCGCCAGCATCTTTGAAATCCTGAGCCACATTCGCGACATGGTAAGCCGCATCTACACCACCATGTGCGTCCAATCGCTGACCTACCTTTACCACAGCGGCTTCCTGGACCCAGCCCAAGCCATCATCGGCGAAATGCTCGACCTCTGCCCCATTTTCGTGCTGGAAGAAGGGCGCCTGGCCCCTTTGCACAAAGCCCGCTCCCCTCGCCACCTGCTCGACCTGCTGCAGGAATTCACCAACGAATTCAACGCGTTGCAATCCATTGTCATCGCGCACCATCCTCACCACTTTCATCGGGAAGCCAACAACCTCCGCGACCGCCTGGCCAACGACGGCAAGCAAAGGCTGGTGCATGTCACCCAAACCGACAGCATCACCACAACTTTGTTCGGGCCGCGCACCCTCAATTTGTTCATCCTGGCCGCGACATAGCCCCTGAGCGAACAAACACGCTGAACGGCAAGACTTCCCAAAAAACAAACACCCCGCGCGGTTGGCGCGAGGTGTTTTGCTTTTCAGCATCCCAGCAAGGCTTACCACACCACCCGGGGCGTGCCTGGCCCGCCCAAATGCACTTGGGCAGGGTCGTCAGGCCACACCCCGGCAATCTTCGCGCCGCATTTGGGGCACCGCCCTTCCGCGGTGAGGTGGTATTCCTGCACAATGAAACCCCAACGCTTGATGAGCAAGGTATGGCATTGAGGGCAATACGTGTGCTCATATTCGCCCACATGCCCCGGCAAATTGCCAGCATACACAAAATGCAGCCCTGCTTCCTGGCCGATTTCCGCGGCTCGGATGAGGGTTTCCACCGACGTGGGCGGCGGGTCGGTCATCTTGTAATCGGGATGGAAAGCGGTCACATGCCAGGGAATATCGGGAGAAACCGAAGCAATGTAACGGGCGGCTTCCATGAGCTCTTCGGTGCTGTCGTTGTAGCCCGGAATGACCAACGTCACCA
>JAADCW010000201.1 GCA_013154225.1 Chloroflexota bacterium | reverse complement strand
GGGGCGAGGCGCTGCCTCGCCCTGATTTTGTCCACCGATGACACCGATTGGCACCGATTTTCTTGGCGCCCTTGGCGGCTTTCTTTATGCGCTTGGCGTTACAGAACGCAGATAGCGCAGATGATGGCAGATGCACGCAGATAAAAAACGAATTATAGGGCCACCTTGAGCAAAGCGCTGAGCGCCAACGAGGGACGAAGCCGCACGTCCTGAGCAGAACACCCGAAGAGTACTGGTGAAAGAAAACGCGCTTCGACTACGCTCCCCTTGGTCGCTCCGCTCAGCGCGGTGTGAGGTACGTCCTGCGCGGAGCGACCGTAGGCGCCGCAGTCGAAGGACGCCTCCCCACGTTCCAACTACTTACGGCTGCTGCGCATCTTCCGCGCAACGCGTGGGGTTGATTTTGCCCTCACCCCAAACCCTCTCCCGGGGGGAGAGGGGCTTTTTCATGCCTTTGTCTCCCCTCGGCGCTAAACAAAGCCGAGGGGCTTTGCATTAACGAGCACGCCCTGGGCGCACACCTCGCCCAGGGCATACCCGACCAACTCGGAAGGAGGAAAACTGAACCTTTACGGCTCGCACAACCAGCGTCATTCTACCCGCCCCTGGCCCGCGACGATAGTGACAGATGTCACAAAATTGGGGTGAGGCTTCGCCAGGAATTAAAACATTCCCCCTATACACAGTATTTTTTGCCCGCCTGACAAAGAAATTCTTAAGATTT
The DNA here is from genome assembly GCA_013154225.1 of Chloroflexota bacterium. GTDB lineage: Bacteria > Chloroflexota > Anaerolineae > Anaerolineales > DRMV01 > DRMV01. The sequence continues at coordinate 4,538 of JAADCW010000201.1, read as the reverse complement.
CATCCTTTAACAACTTTTGCGCCCTAACCAACACATTTTTTATTAGAGAACCCTTAGAAATCCCCCAAAACCTTTGACAAAACAAGCACTCAATGTTATAAATAAAGCTGCCAAGATAGTAACAATTCTAACTTACAACATCCCCTACCTAACAGGAGGCCAAACATGGAAATCAAACGCATGCCCCTCATCGGCGATCCCTTCCCCCAAATGGAAGTTGTCACCACCCACGGTAAACTCAACCTGCCCGAAGCCTTCAAGGGCAAGTGGTTTGTTCTCTTCAGCCATCCCGCGGACTTCACCCCCGTCTGCACCACCGAATTCGTCGCGTTCCAAAAGCGCTACCCCGAATTCCGCAAACTCAACACCGAACTCATCGGCCTGAGCGTGGACCAGGTGTTCTCCCACATCAAGTGGGAAGAATGGATCGAGGAAAAACTCGGCGTGAAAATCGAATTCCCCATCATCGCAGACACCGGCGCGGTGGCCGAGACCTTGGGCCTGATTCACCCCGGCAAGGGCACCAACACCGTGCGTGCCGTGTTCATCGTTGACCCCGAAGGCATCATCCGCGCCATCCTCTACTACCCGCAGGAACTGGGGCGCAACATGGACGAGATTCTGCGCATGGTCAAGGGCTTCCAGGTTTCCGACGCGCAGGGCGTGGCCATGCCCGCCAACTGGCCGGAAAACGAACTCATCGGCGACAAGGTCATCATCCCGCCCGCCGCGGATGTGGAAACCGCTGCCGAGCGCCCCAAGAAATACGACTGCTACGATTGGTGGTTCTGCTACAAACCGCAGAAATAACCCCCTTCTTGCTCAACTTTCCACTTACCACCCTTCACTCTCCACTTCCACACGCTCAAACAGGCCGGCTTTTGCCGGCCTGTTTGCTTTCCCCACCCCGCTTTCTGAAACCAATCACGCGACGGTGTGTTATAGCATCACGGATTTGACCAAACCACGGAAGGAGCGAAAACATGCCACACCGAGTAGTCATCACCGGCCTGGGAAGCATCAACCCATTGGGCAACGATGTCGAAACTTCATGGCAAAACGCCATTGCCGGACGATCCGGCGTAGATTACATCACCCATTTTGATACCAGCAACCACAAGGTGCGCATCGCGGCGGAAGTCAAGGGCTTTGACCCTTCCGAGCACTTCGACAAACGCGATGCCCGCCGTTTGGACCGCTACGCCCAACTTTCGCTGGTTGCAGCGCGCGAAGCCATAGCCAACGCGCAGTGGGACTTAGACCACCTGGAACGCGACCGCATTGGCGTGGTCATTGGCAGCGGCATTGGCGGCGCGAGCACGTTTGCGCGTGATGTGCTGGTTTACGACAAGCGCGGCCCAAGCCGAGTGAGCCCGTTCCTGGTGCCCATGATGCTGGCCGACACCGCGCCTGGCCTTGTTGCCATCGAATTTGGCCTGCGGGGCCCCAATTTTGCCGTGGTTTCGGCCTGCGCCAGCGGCACCAACGCGGTGGGCGAAGCCTTCCACGTCATCCGTCGCGGCGATGCAGACGCCATGCTGGTCGGCGGCGCAGACGCGGTCATCATCCCCGTGGCCATGGCCGGGCTCGAGGTCATGACCGCGCTCTCCAAACGCAACGACGACCCCCAGCGCGCCTCTCGCCCCTTCGACGCCCAGCGCGATGGCTTTGTCATGGGCGAAGGCGCGACCTTCCTGGCCCTGGAAAGCCTGGAACACGCCCAGGCCCGAGGCGCCAACATCATTGCGGAAGTGGTCGGCTACGGCAACAGCAACGACGCCTTCCACATCACCGCGCCCGACGAACAAGGCGGCGGCGCAGCCCTTTGTATGCGCAACGCGCTGCGCTCGGCCAACCTGCAACCTGAAGACATTGACTACATCAACGCCCACGGCACCAGCACCCGCCTCAACGACAAAAGCGAAACCGCGGCCATCAAAGCCGTGTTTGGCGAGCGGGCTTACCAAATCCCGGTGTCTTCGACCAAATCCATGACCGGGCACCTGCTGGGCGGCGCAGGCGCACTGGAAGCCATGTTTAGCGCGCTGGCCATTCGCGACGGCATCTTGCCGCCCACCATCAACTACGAATTTCCTGACCCCGAATGCGACCTGGACTACGTGCCCAACCAGGCACGAAAGGCCAATGTCCGCTACGTGCTTTCCAACTCCTTTGGCTTTGGCGGGCACAACGCCAGCATTATCCTTGGGCGTTACGAAGCCTAACTCTCACAGGGAGACCGCATGAGCCGCTATGCGCACATTACCGGATGGGGCACGGCCTTGCCGGAGCATATCCTGACCAATCAAGACCTGGAACAAATGGTGGACACCACCGACGAGTGGATCGTCACCCGCACCGGCATTCGGGAACGCCGCATCGCCGCGCCCGACCAAACCACGGCCACCCTGGCCGCCGACGCCGCGGTTGCAGCCCTGAAACACGCGGGGGTCAAGCCCACCGATGTGGACTTGATCATCGTGGCCTCATCCACCCCCGAACACATCTTCCCCGCGACGGCCAGCATTGTGCAAGACATGATTGGCGCCAGCCGAGCAGGCGCGTTCGACCTCTCCGCGGCCTGCACGGGCTTCATCTTTGCCCTCAACATGGCCGCCCAGGCCATCCGCAGCGGCAGCCTCGACACCGCGGTGGTGATCGGCTCGGAAACCATCTCCCGCATCGTCAACTGGCAGGACCGCAACACGTGCATCCTCTTTGGCGATGGCGCAGGTGCTTTCGTGCTCCAGGCTTCGGAAACCCCTGGCGGCGTGATGGAAGCCGTGATGCATTCCGATGGCTCGGGTGCGGATGTGCTCATGCTCCCTGCAGGGGGCAGCAAAATTCCCACCTCGCCCGACACCGTCGCCCACGGCCTGCACTATGTTTACATGGAAGGCCGCCCGGTGTTCCGCTTTGCCACCCGGGTCATGGCCGAAGGCACCCGTGAAGTGGTCAAAAAAGCCGGGCTCAGCCTGGAAGACATTGACCTCATCATTCCCCACCAGGCCAACTACCGCATTTTGGAATCCGCGGCCCGGGGGCTCAAACTCCCCATGGACAAGTTCGTCGTCACCCTCGACCGCTACGGCAACACGTCCACCGCGTCCATCCCCATTGCCGCGGCCGAAGCCGCGGCTGAAGGGCGGCTCAAGCCGGGCGACAAAGTGGTGTTCGTGGGCTTTGGCGGCGGCCTGACCTGGGGCGCGCTCCTGGCCGAATGGACCGGCCCCCTGCCCGACCGGGAAGAAATCCACCCCGAACGCTATCGCCTGTGGGCGCGTTTGCGCTCCAGCGGGCTCCGAATCCGCCGAAAATTCCTGGCTGCCACCACCCGAGAAAAGGAATTGGGCGGCTAAATTAGCAAAATCCATCATTCCAACCCTTCCCACCCCAGGGCGGGCATGGTAAAATGTGCCCGCTCGGCATGTGGTGGCTGTAGCTCAATGGCAGAGCACCTGACTGTGGATCAGGATGTTGTGGGTTCAAGTCCCATCAGCCACCCTTCAACGCGACGGACGCCCCGGCTCTGCCGAGTCGGGGCGCCTTGTCATCGCAACCATCAACCCAGCCCAAAGAGGGGCGACATGGCCAGCCGTATTCTGTGTATTGAAGACGAACCCGAAATGATTGACCTTATCCGCCTGATTCTCACGCGGGCGGGTTATGAAGTGCTGGGGGCTGAAAGCGGGCCTGTCGCTCTCAGTATGCTGGAACACGAGGATGTGGACCTCATCCTCCTGGACCTGATGATGCCCGAAATGGACGGGTGGGAAGTGTACCAGCGCCTCAAGGCCTGGGACCGCACCCGCAACATCCCGGTCATCATTGTCACCGCCAAAGCCCAGCGTATTGACCGTGTACTGGGGCTCTACATCGTGGGCGTGGACGATTACATCACCAAGCCGTTTTCGCCCAAAACCCTTTTGCACAGCGTGGAAAAAATCCTGGCCAAGCAAAAGGAAATGGAAGCAGGGGCTGAAAACGACAGCCCGGCAGAGGAAACCGCCCCCTCAGCCGAGGCTACCCCACCCAACCAAAACACCGACGCACCGCACACGCCCGACTTCCCCGAAAACGAAGGATAACCCCTTCGCCCCTTGTGAGACCGCACCGCCCATGCTTTTTGCTGGGCGGTTTAATTTTTTGGGAACCCCGCGGGCGTGGCTTGGCCCTGCCCGCTCCCAGCCATAGGTTAAAATGACCGATGGTATAATCCCCTCTGTACGAGGGAAAAATGCATCGCCTACGCATCGAAAACCGCACCCATCCCCTAAAATCTCCCCTTACCCTTGACCTCTGCGACACCTTTCGCTGCCGGTTCCTTGGCCTGATGGGAAGGCGCAGCCTGGCGCGCGACCGGGGTCTGCTCTTTCGCTGGCCGCGTGAAGGTCGGGTGGATACAGCCATCCACATGCTTTTCATGCGCTTCCCTATTGCTGTGATTTGGCTGGATGCGCAACAACGCGTGGTGGATGCCCGCCTTGCCCGGCCTTGGGTGGACTTTTTGATGCCGCAAAAGGCCGCGCAATATGTCC
>JAADCW010000156.1 GCA_013154225.1 Chloroflexota bacterium | reverse complement strand
TAAAAGACAACCAAGCCCTCACCATACTGACCCAATTGGCAGTAGGTCTTCGTCTTTTTACTTCCATTGCTGTTGTCCTCTCATTAGCCTATCACTTTGCTCGCCGTTACGATGTGCAACAAATTCAAGCCATGCTGTTGGCTTTGGCAGCATATTTGAGCACTCGTACGCTCATGCCGTCCTCACCCTCAACTTCCTCGGCGACTCTTTCCCTCCCCTTCAGCATTGACATTTGGCAAATCACCATTCCCATTGCAACGGTTTTTCTGCTCAAGGCCTTGATGCCTTTCCTGGCCGTTCCCATTGACATCAAAAACTGCTTTACATACGCTTGCAAGGCGCTACAACATTTCTATGCTTTTTTCGTCAGTTACGCCATGCTTTTAGCAGGGTGGTGGGTGCTTCAACAAATCGGCGCTGTATTTATTCTACATATTCGCGAGATTTCAACCTCAATATCCAGCGGCGCCCTTTTAGGACTGCGCACGCTAATCTCCCAGCTTTTTTGGTTCGTGGGCCTTCATGGCAACCGCATGGCCAATTCACTTTTGGGCACCAGTCTTTATACTCGCGAAATTTTCCCCAACCTCACTTACGGACAGTTTTACCGCCTTTTTGCCGTCTCCGGCGGCTCCGGCATGGGGCTTTCCCTGCTCTTGGCTCTCTTCCTCGGTGCCCGAGATGAACACAGCCGCCAAATTGCCCGTGTTTCTACACCTTTTGTCATTTTTAACATCAACACACTAATTATTTACTGCCTTCCCATCGTATTCAATCGGTTTTTGCTCATTCCCTTTGTGGCTGTACCTTTCATCAATTTAGGCATTGCGTACATCCTCCTTTCCATCGTCCCCATCACCTTCCATACCGCCAGTGTGCCCTGGACCACCCCTGTTTTCGTGGATGCCTGGATCGTAGGTAACGGCAATCCCTGGCTTCTGCTTTTGCAACTCTTCCTGGTATTGCTGGGCACCCTCATTTATCTTCCTTTTGTCAAAAAATTCTCCCATACCCACTTGCCCACATATTATCAAGACAACCTCACCCGCACCCTGGAACTCCCCAAATCGCTCCGAATGCAACAGAGCCTCAACATCCACAAAGCCCAATACGAAATCATCGAAGCCAGCCTTCGCCTGGAAGAAATCCTCGGCCTGCTGACCCCTCAAACCCTCTTCGTTTACTACCAACCCAAAATTGCGGTTGCCACCCATCAATGCACGGGCGTGGAAGCGCTGCTGCGCGTCCGTCTGCCCGACGGCTCACTCCGCGGCCCCTTCTTCCTCAAAGACATTGAGCAAGCCGGCCTCTCGCCCGTGCTGGATTTATGGGTATGCCACCAAGTCAAAAAACATCTGCGCGCCTGGGAAGCCCAAGGCTTTACCCCCTCTTCGGTGAGCATCAACCTGCACCCCGATACCATCAACAACACAGAAGCCATCAACAAGATCATCCAACTCCTGCAAGGCACGCCCGTGGAATTTGAAATCATCGAACGCTCGTTGGTCAGGGGCAAAAATGCCGAGCACAACCTGGAGAAAATCAAACGCTACGGCTTCCGCATTGCCGTGGACGACTTTGGCCAAGGCTATTCCAGTTACCGCTTTCTCTCCCAAGTCAACGTGGATACGGTCAAAACCGACATCAGCCTGATTCCCCTGCTGGAAAGCGACAAAGGCCAACTGATTTGGGAGCACATGATTGGCCTCTGCCACCGCCTGGGGCTACAAATCGTTGCCGAAGGCGTGGAAACGTCGGAACAGGTGCGCACTCTTGTTCGCTTGGGGGTGGACATCATTCAAGGCTTCTTCTTTGCGGAAGCCCTCCCAATGGACGCCATCCCGCAGTTCGAGCCCCCGCGGTTTCCTGACCGCGCCTGAGGTGCCAAAGCAGGCCAGCATCCCCCTTGCGTTCCCCTTTGTTTTTGTGTATCCTAAACGTGCCGTGGAACCAAAAAGTTACACGGCATCGCTAATCTTTCGCCAAGGAGCGTAACTGTGGATATTCAAGGCAAGCATGTGCTTATCTTGGGTGGTTACGGTTTGGTGGGCCGCGCGGTCGCGCGGGAAATGCTTCCCCACCGCCCAGCCCGCCTGGTGATTGCTTCCCTCCGAAAGTTTGAAGCCGAAGAAGCCGTCCAGCAACTCAAGGACGAATTCCCCGACAGCCCCACGCAGATTTTACCGGCGTGGGGCGATGTTTTCCTGCGGGCTGAATGGCAGCGGGAAGACATCCTGCCCCGCAAAGCCGTGCTCGCTAACCCCGAAACCCGCCAGCGCCTGCTCGACGACATTCTCGGCAGTCTGGACGACGACATTCTGGAATCTTCCCTGCTCTACCAACTCATCACCGGCACGTGGGGCGACCTGGGGGGCCTGCCAGCCCACATCGTGGTGGACTGCATGAACACCGCCACTGTGGTGGCCTATCAAGACGTCTACACCACTGCCCGCCACCTCAAAACCCAACTGGCCAAACCACAAGCCGAAGTGGACTGGCACGAAGAAGTCGAACGGCTCATGGCTTCCCTTTACATCCCGCAACTGGTGCGGCACGTCCAAATTTTCCATGCGGCCATGAAACGCGCGGGCACGCAAGCCTACATCAAAGTGGGCACCAGCGGCACCGGCGGCATGGGGTTGAACATCCCTTACACCCACGGCGAGGAAAAGCCTTCCCGAGTGCTGATGTCCAAAGCCGCGGTCGCGGGCGCGCAGACCCTGCTGACGTTCCTGATGGCGCGCACCCCCGACGGCCCCACCGTGGTCAAAGAAATCAAGCCCACCGCGATGATCGGCTGGAAGCAAATCGGCTACGGCCCCATCAAACGCCACGGCAAACCTTATGCCCTTTACGATTGCCCACCCGAACAAGCTGTCTCAGTGGACGATCCCGCCAACCTGGTGCGCGAGGGCGATTTTGGCGAAAAACAAGACGGCGTGTTGGAAGCCGTTTACATCAACACCGGCGAAAACGGCTTGTTTGCCGCGGGAGAATTTGCGATGATCACCGCGCTGGGGCAAATGGAATCGGTAACCGCGGAAGAAATTGCGCAAAACGTGGTGTGGGAAATTCTGGGCGGCAACACAGGCAAAGACGTCATTGCCGCGCTGGACGCCGCGACAATGGGACCCACCTACCGCGCGGCCTATCTGCGGGGCGCCGCGCTCAAGCGCTTGCGCCAACTGGAAGCCGAACACGGCGAATCCGTGGCCTTTGAAATCCTTGGCCCGCCGCGGCTTTCCAAACTGCTGTTTGAGGCCTACCTGCTCAAGCGTGGCTATGGCACCATTGACAAAGCCCTGGAACCCACCCCCGAAGAAGCCGCGGCCACTCTGGAAGCCCTGGTGCGGGAAGATGCTAACCTGCGGCAAAAAATCATCTCCGTCGGTATTCCCATTCTGCTCAGCGATGGCAAACAACTGCTCCGCGGCCCCGTCATCAAAGCCGATACCGCAGATCAAGGCTGGGTTGACCTCACCCCCGCCAATTTGGCCCGCTGGCAGGAACGCCTCCGCCGCTTGCTGGACGAAATTCGGCTTCAAACCAGCGGCGACACCTCCTCCCGCTATGACCGCATCTACCCCTCGGCCCGCGCCTGGTCGCCCGATGATCTGACCATCTACATCGGCGAACTGGTGGGCTGGCTGCTCAACACCGAAGAGCGCGGCTTCCGCTTCAAGCGGTAATTTTCCCAAGGCGCTGAAACTCTTCCCAAGGACATAGCCTGCAGGCTATGTCCTTGGAGCCTTAAATCAGAGTTATTCCATCTAAAAAATCAATCAATTTTCTGATGTTTTCTTCCATTTTGCATGATTTTGGTGCTATAATTCGTCAAGTTTACAAGCAAATTTGCCCCTACGCTCTCCCAAGCCTACGGGGCATTTCAGGCACGTAGGGGCCAAGCGGACCACGTCTATACCCTAAGCGGTCATTTCCCCTCTGCCTTGCCGCGCGGCGCAAAACCGCCGCCGACATTCTAAAATCGCGATTTATTACGAAACGGCAACGATTTTTTAGCGTTTTGCGTAAGGATGTGTGATAAATTTAGGCCCGCTGACAATAAATAATGGTTCGCTTTAAGTGCTATCCTCTTAAAAAGTGTGGGACATCGTCAAGCAAAACTGCCGACCTCTCACCAAGCATCGCTACGACGCCTAAAGCATGGTTTTTAGGCAACACAAGCAGTTTGACAACACACATTTCCCTTTCCCTTTCCCACTTCGTCCCTGATATGCATCGCTGCCATTTGCCTTGAGGTGCGCTTTATCACCCAAGGCTTTTTTGTTGCGTACAGCCCAACGATTACTTTTTATTCTTTTATGTCCTATTTTTATGTCCTATCCGCGCTATTGTCCATGGGAAGGTTATTATCATGAATCAACCCTCCTCTCTCGCCCACACCCTGCACGACGTTCTCGTCCGCATGGCCGCGCAAGCCGTGCTCCTGCTTAGCCCCTCAGGCCAGGTTTTAGAACGCGCGGGCGGCATCGAAGGCATTGACGAAGACGCTGTCGGCGTGCTCCTTGCCCAAAGCATGTCGGCCTTCCAACACTTGGTTGCTAAAGGGCAACAACAGCAAATTTTCTTTGCCTATCAAGATGCCTACTACCATTACGCGGGCACAGGCAAATACAAAAGCCCTTTTTTAGTCTCCATTTTCCAATCGCAACTGCACCGCCCGCCCGCCTTGGGCACCACCAAATTCTGCGTCAAGCGCGCCTACGACCGCATCGGCATCGAGCCCTCTGAAGAAAGCGCCCCCATCATCGAAGAAACATCCCGCGGCACGTCCCTTTCTCAGATGTTCGGCATGTTCCCCAATGGGCACAACGGCTTTGCCGACGACCAGCAAGTGGTGCCCGACCTGCGGGAAGCCCTGGAAGAAACCGCGCAAGAACTCCAGGCCCGCCTTTTGCTGGCCGTGGACGAAAGCGGAAGCGTGGTTGACGCGGTAGGTGAAAGCGACCACTTCAACGTGGCCGAAATCGGTGCACTGGCTGCAGGTAGTTTGGCCGCGTTCGCGGAAGTCAGCGCACTGGCTGTGCAAGGGCCAATGGAAGACGCCCAGGCCCTGGTGGTGCTGGAAGGCCCGCGCGGCGTGGTCCTGCTCGCGCGCGACGACGGCCCCTTGGCATTCCTGGCTATCCTGCCGCCCAACGGCTTCCTGGGCATGGCCCGCCTGATGCTCAAAGACCTGCTCCGCCGAGAATGGGACGTGGTCCAATCGGCCTGGCAAGACCTCAACATGCCGCTGCAAATGGATGACATTCCCCTCAGCGATATTTGGGCAGAACCCGAGGACGCAGCATGAGAGTC
>JAADCW010000062.1 GCA_013154225.1 Chloroflexota bacterium | reverse complement strand
GTGCAAATCATCTTCGCGGGCAAAGCCCATCCCGCGGATGAGCCAGGCAAGCGGCTCATCCAAGAGGTTTACCGCAAGGTCAAACTGGCCGAAAACGGCGGGCGGCTGGTGTTTGTGGAAGATTACGACATGAACCTGGCGCGCTATCTGGTGCAGGGCGTGGACGTGTGGCTGAACACCCCGCGGCGCCCCAACGAGGCTTCGGGCACGTCGGGCATGAAGGCCGCGATCAACGGCGTGCTCAATTTCTCGGTGCTCGATGGCTGGTGGCGGGAAGGCTACAACGGCCGCAACGGCTGGGCCATCGGCGACGAGACCACCTACGACGACCCCGCGGCGCAGGATGCCGCGGACGCGGAAAGCCTCTACACTGTGCTGGAAAACGAAATCATCCCCCTTTACTACAAACGCCGCGCATCCGACGGCCTGCCCGTGGAATGGCTGGCACGGGTGCGGGAATCCATCCGCACCATCACGCCGCAATTCAGCACCCGCCGCATGGTGAAGGAATACATGCAAATGCTCTATCTGCCGGCCATGCAAGGCAGCCAAAGCGCAAACTCAGAGCACAACGCTTCCTAAACCCAACCCTGTGAGGGGTTCCCTATGCTCACTTCTCCCTGGTTCGCCGCCCTTGCCATCTTCCTGATGCGCCTGGTGGGTATCACCTTAGACACCCTGCGCACTTTGTTGGTCATGCACGGCCACAAAGTGTGGGCTTGGCTCGCGGCTTTTTTGCAGGCCTTTCTCTTTGTGGTGGCCCTGAGCTGGGTGGTCACAGGGATGGACGACCCCATCGTGATCACCGGCTACGCGCTGGGCTATGCCACGGGCGGCGTGGTGGGCATCGCGCTGGAACGCCGCTTAGGGCTGGGTCACACCCACCTGCGCATTGTCAGCCCCCGTCGCGGCGCGGCCATTGCCCAAGCCCTGCGGGAAGCAGGCTTTGCCTTTACCCAGGTGCCTGGCTCTGGCCGTGATGGCACGGTGGATCTCATCAACTGCGGCGTGGTGCAACGGCAAGTGCCCATTGTGTTGGAAATTGTGGAACAAACCGACCCCGACGCGTTCGTTACCGCGGAAGTCGTGCGCCCCATGCGTCGGGGCATCTGGCGCGCCAGCATTGGAGGACGCTCATGACCTGGCAACCGCTTACCTGGGCCACCCTGGCTTCAGCCTCGCTTATCTTTGGCCTTCGTGTGGTCGACGTTTCGATTTCTACCGTGCGTATGCTCGCGATCATTCGCGGGCAAAAACTCATGGCCTGGTTCCTGGGCTTTTTCCAGGCCCTGGTATTCGTGGTCGCCATTCGCCAGGTGTTTGCCAACTTAGACAACATCTGGAACATGGTGGGCTACGCGGCCGGCTTTGCCACCGGCACGGTGGTGGGCATGTGGCTGGAAGAACGCCTGGCAATGGGATACACCCACATGCGCGTCATCAGCCCTGGGCGGGGCAACATCCTGGCCGAACGCTTGCGCGACGCAGGCTATGCGGTCACCGAAGTGGCTGGCCGCGGCCGCGACGGCACTGTGACCGTGCTCAACCTCACCGTGCCCCGCAAACAAGTACCCGCGGTGCGCCGCATCATCACCGATTTTGACCCCAAAGCCTTTATCACCACCGAAGACGTCCGCCCCTTGCGGCGAGGCTATTTCCGCGCCTAAGTGCTATTCCAAAATCCAATGGCCTGACACAATTGACGACGATTGCAAAGCATTTTGGCCCTCTGGGCGAGAACACCTTCTGCGCGGCCAAAATGCCCTGCAATAACACCCTGTTCTTTCGGACAGATACTCACCCACACCATGTTTTCGTATCTTGAGCACAACTCCCCCCTTCATCGGCTCAACCCCAGCATGAAACTGGCCGGCATCGCGGTGGTGGCTTTGGGCGCCACCGCGGCCTTTGACCCCTTCATCCCCGCCATGCTGCTCATTGCGCTTTGGGTCATTGCCTGGCAATTGGGGCGTATTCCCTTGCGGCAAATGCTCCGCTGGAGCCTGCCGCTAATCTTGCTTCCCCTGCCCATCGCACTCTTCAACGCGCTTTACACCGACCTGAGCGCGTATGCCCATCCCCACATCCTTTGGCAGTGGGGCATTTGGACCCTGAGCCTGGAAGGGTTGGAATCTGGCCTGGGCATTGGCCTGCGGGTTGCGGTGTTCATTGCGGCTTCCTTGCTCTTCATCGCCACCACCGACCCCACCGATTTTGCCCTGAGTTTGGTGCAAAACCTCAAAATACCCGACCGCTTTGGCTATGGCGTGCTGGTTTCCTACCGCTTTTTGCCCCTGCTGAAGCGAGAATTTGACATCATCCGCATGGCGCATCGCGTGCGAGGCGTGGGGGAAAAATCGGGCCTGCGGGGCTGGATTGAACGCACCCGTCGCTATGCCATCCCCCTCTTGGCCGCGGCAGTGCGCAAATCGGAACGCACCGCGCTGGCAATGGATGCCAAAGCCTTCGGCGCCCTCCCCCAACGGACATACTACCGGCAAATGCACATCCGCCGCGGCGACGTGCTTTTCGTGGTCGGTTTGGCCGTTTACACCGCGTTGGTCTATTGGGCCGCACTGCACTTCGGTTGGGCCCACCTTCAATGGGTGCCCGCCTGACGCGCTTCCCCTTTGTCCCCCCTGCACAAACCAACAAAAAAGCGCCCTTTTGTTCAGGGCGCTTTTGCGTTTTTGGCATGGAACACAGCCTGCCGCGCGAAATTCATCCTTTGAGCAGGCGCTCCAGGGCTTTCAGGTCCACCCGCGAGGTCAAATCCAAACTCAGGGGCGTGACCGACACAACCTTGTCCACCCGCACCGCGTAAACATCGCTCTCGGGGTCGAAGGTCTCGGGCGGGTCGCCAGGCTCATACCCCACCAGGCCGGGCTGGCTCCAATCCTTGCGCTCAGGCGGCACAGGGCGGTAATAGCGCTTGCGTGAGAGCCGCGTCACCCGCCAGGGCGTGTCCTTGCTGGCACGCCAGGGCACATCCACCTTGAGGACGTAAACATCGTCGGGCAAGGGCACCGAAAGCATCCGCTCGGCAAAATAGCGGGTGAAATACGCCGCGGTGCTGAAGTCCACGTCGGTGGAATAGGAAAAGTGGTAGTCTTTGGGCGTTTCCAGGGAAATCGCCATCGCGGGGATCCCCAAAGCCGCGCCTTCCAACGCCGCGCCCACCGTGCCCGAAATGGTCACCCCCGTGGCCAGATTTTCCCCATAGTTGATACCCGAAACCACCAGGTCGGGGCGCTGGGGCATGATTTCCAACACGCCGTGCTGAACGGCCTGGGCCGGTGTGCCGCCCACGGCATACACCTTCCACGGCTTACCGTGGACCGTGATGGTCTCTTCGGTGATAATGCCGTCGGACGTCGAAGGCAGGCTCCGCCCTGCGCCTGATGATTGCTCTCGGGGGGCTACAACCGTGACCCACCCCAAGGCCGAAAGGGCTTCAGCCGCAGCCCACAAACCGGGCGAACGAATACCATCGTCATTGGTGAGAAGAATTTGCATGGGTCTGCTCCCGTCTGGCAGTCGCGTAATTTGACAAAGCAGCCAAACCGTGTGCAATGGACCAAATGATGCGCATGGGCACAGGGTATCTTGCGAGCCGATAGCCTACCCAAGCTGCCATCCACCGCCGAATAAGGTAGCGTCCTAAAGGCGATACCAATACCCGCGGGCGATAATCCCGAAAACGAAAATCTCGGCGACGGAACGCGGCCACAATGCTTTGGGCCGCGATTTCACCGTAGGCCAAGGCTGGCCCAATCCCTTCCCCAAACAAAGGATCTGCACCAGCCGCGTCACCTACCAACAACATCCCTGGCCGCGCCAAACGCTGAAAAGGGCTGAACAAATGCAAGGGATAGCCTTCTGGCGCAGGGAAGTCGGGGAAGGCCGCTTTCAGCAGGGGCACGAGGCGGGCTTTAGGGGCACGTCGTGCGACTCGGGCGTCGTAAACGCCTCGGTTGCAGTGGAACGCGGCATCCACTTGGCTGGGGAAGGTCCAAAGATACCCTTGAAGGCCCTGACGCACAGCGGAAAAATCAAAAATCGCCGTTTCGGCCTGCGCCAGCGCGCCATCCGAAGGGGTGACGGCTTCCAGCAGGCGGGCGACCGCGTGGTGGCGCCGCGAAATCACCCAATTGCGGGTGGTGCCTCGCGAGCCGTCCGCGGCCACGATCACGCGGGGGTGCCAAACGCCCTGGGTGGTTTCCACGCGCCACCCACCGCCTTCCGGCCACAGCCTTTGTACTGCAACGCCCTCTTCCAGGCGCACGTCCCGACGACGGGCCTCTGCCGCGAGGTAAGCATCGAACTCAGGACGATGCACCACGGCAAAAACACCCTCCGGGTTACGCAAAAGCACCTCATCATCGCTGTAACGGAAGTGTACCGTGTACACTGGCACGTGCGGCAAAGGCAGAGGCCAGGGCAAAGCCAACCGCGCCAAGCCTTGTTTTGCCAGCGCGGTCAGCCCACCACCGCACAACTTTGGGCGTGGATGGTGGGCTTTTTCCAACACACGCACCTGTAAATCGGGCGCCAAGCGCTGCAAGTGCATGGCCGTGCTCAAGCCCGCCGGCCCACCACCAATAATAAGCACGTCACAAGAATCCCTTACGGTCATAGCCAAACCCTATAAGCGAGGCTCGGGGCTGCAACAGCCCTGAGCCTAAAACGAACAGGAGCGGCTGGCTGGCCGCTCCTGTTGGTTGAGGCGCCCTCGGCGTGATTCGAACACGCGACCCCTTGCTCCGCAAGCAAGTGCTCTCTCCACTGAGCTACGAGGGCGTAAAAATTTCACAGGCGGGGAGGGCGGGATTCGAACCCGCGGTGGAGGTTTTAGCCCCCACAACCGCTTAGCAGGCGGCCCCGATCGTCCAACTCCGGCACCTCCCCGAATTGTGTGGGTGCAACCGCCCCTGGGGAGGATGGACAACCCTGGGGGCTTCCCGCCTGTGGGTCAGGCGGAGGGAGAGGGATTCGAACCCCCGGTGGGACAGAGCCCACAGCGGTTTTCAAGACCGCCGCCTTCGTCCACTCGGCCATCCCTCCCGGAGCGGGGGGTATTTTACCACACCCATAAAAGGGTGGCAAGAAAATGCCACCCGCCGAGGCGGGTGAGAGCGGGCGACGGGATTCGAACCCGCGAATGGTAGCTTGGGAAGCTACTGCCTTACCACTTGGCGACGCCCGCAGTAGTAGCCACAATGGTTTTGCGGTGGCTACTACACCACTTTGCGTGGATGTGGCGTTTTGAAGCTACTGCCCCAAGTTTACCCGCTTCAGGCGGGTTTTTGCAAGGGTTTTAA
>JAADCW010000152.1 GCA_013154225.1 Chloroflexota bacterium | reverse complement strand
CTTCCAAAATCTGAAGCCGCACCGGATGGGAAAGCGCATGGGCTACTTGGGCGGCCTGAGCGGCTAAAACTTCGTTCTCTCGGTACATGCCTGCACTCCTTATTCGCAATTGCGAATATACAACACTTTTCCCCTTTTGTCAAGGAATTTTCAAAAAATTGTGCAAAATTGCCTAAATCTACATTTTCCACTTCCCTTAGCAACCCTCAAACCCATACAGTCAGCCCTCAAACGCCGTTGTTGCCTCTCAACGCGCGGAAAAACCTTTCCCGGCCTCCCTTTTGTGTACGGAAACACCCCTAACGCCAATTATTTGCTTCAATTCCAAAAGATTTTACAACTTCTTTACACCCCGATAAAGGTCTGTTAGCAACGTCTTGGTACGATAGAAGCGCATCACAAAACAAGCCCGCGGCACCAACACCGCCAACATCCCCCACGGGCCTGTTCTTTACCACGCCAACGCCCATAAGGATGAAGCCCCATTCATCCATCCTCCTCCAAATATCGGCCCTCCTGGGCAATGGGCAAGGCGAAGGTCCTGCCCCTACCCTCCAGGGGCAGGACCGCCCGCCCAGCCCGTTTCCTGTTGAATGAACACGCTTCACACAACAACCCAAAAAGCCAGCCCTCCCTCTTTCTCCCTCCTCAAAATATGTCCCTCTTGGGCAATGGGCAAGGCACAGGCCCTGCCCCTACCCCTCCGGGGGCAGGGCCACCCCCATCCAGGCTTGAGTAACACCCCGCACACACCGCAGGCCTCCGCTTTTCTCCCCTGTTTCCTCCTGGTTCCGACCAGGCCCTCCTTGGTCTCGCCTCAATCATGGGGCGAGACCAATCTATAACAGGCATTATGCCCCATCTCTTACAACTCTTACGACAAGGATAACGCCATGAGCAAACTGTTCAAAAACAAATGGTTTCTGACCCTTTTGGTTCTCTTGCTGGCTGGCGGCGGTTACTATGGTTACACCCGCTATCAGCAAACGCAAGAGGCCGCGCAAGCCCCGGCAGAAAGCGAACTCAAAACCGCGAAAGTCCGCCGAGGCGATTTAGTGCTTTATGCCAACGGCAGTGGCAATCTGGCCCCGGCCTATGAAGTCGCCTTTGGCTTCGACACCAGCGGCGAAGTTGTGGAAGTGCTGGTCGAAGTTGGCGATCACGTGGAAGAAGGCGACCTCTTAGCCCGCCTGGACGACACCGACGCTCGCCTGCGGCTGGAGCAAGCCCAGCGCAACCTGCGCGAACTCACTTCCCCCACTGCGCTGGCTGAAGCCGAATACGAACTGGCCGCGGCCGAAGACAACCTGGACGAGAAGAAAGGCCACCTCATCTGGCTGGTCAGCCTGGGTGTGTTCAATTGGACTGAACGGCTCCAGCAAGCCCAGGCCCACCTGGCCGAACTCAAAGCCGAATACGGCGACAACCCCACCGAAGAACAATTAGAAGAAATCAAGGCCGCGGAACGGGCTGTCAAAGAAGCCGAAGCCGGCCTGCGGGTTTCCCAACGCTATTACGAAGACACCTACATTGTCGAAACCTTCGCCCAAACCGTGGTCAACCCCCGCACTGGCGAAGAGCAAATCGTGTACGAATACAACCCCGACACTGGTCAAAAAGAGCCGGTGGTCTATCCGCCTTCTGAATACGAAATCAACCTGGCCTGGGCCGACTATCACCTGGCGCAAGCCCGCCTGCAGGAAGCCCAATGGTATCTGGCCGCGCTCAAAGGCGAAGAACTGCCCCCTGAGGCCAGCGGCGCCAAACTGGCGCAACTGGAAGCTGCACGCCAGGAACTGGAAGACGCCCAGCAAGCCCTGGCCGACACCGAACTACATGCGCCCGTGGCCGGTACCATCACCGTCCTCAACCTGGCCGTGGGACAACACGTGACCAACACGACCAACGTAGTGACCATTGCAGACACCGATCACCCTTACGTGGACGTGTATCTGGACGAAATCGACTGGGACAAAATTGCACCCGGTTATGAAGCCGAGGTCACCTTCGACGCCGTGGAAGACAAAACCTACACTGGCAAAGTCGTGCGGGTTGATCCTGCACTGGTGAACGAAAGTGGCACCATGCTGGTTCACGGCCTGGTAGCCCTCGACGCCAACCAAAGCGGGCTCCGCCTGCCCATTGGTGCAGCCGCGGCCGTGGATGTCATTGGCGGCAAAGCCGAGAACGTCCTGCTGGTGCCCGTCGAAGCCCTGCGCGAAATCTCCCCTGGGCAGTACGCTGTCTTCGTACTGGAAGACGGTGAACCTACCCTGCGCATGGTGGAAGTCGGCCTGAAAGACATGTTCTACGCGGAAATCAAGTCGGGCCTGGAAGCAGGCGAAATCGTAACCACCGGCCTGGTGGAGACCGAAAAATGAGCACGCCCATCATTGAAACTCACGACTTGAAACAAGTCTATGGTACGGGTGATGCCGCAGTCCATGCATTGGATGGCGTCAGCATCACCGTAGAACGCGGCGAATTTGTAGCCATCATGGGGCCCTCGGGCTCAGGCAAAAGCACCCTGATGAACATTTTGGGATGCCTGGCCCGCCCCACCTCAGGAACCTACTACCTGGATGGCGAAGACGTCAGCGGCCTGGACCGCCGCCAACTGGCCGCCATCCGCAACCGCAAACTGGGCTTCATCTTCCAGGCTTACAACCTGCTTCCTCGCACCAGCGCGGTCCGCAATGTCATCCTGCCGCTGATTTACGACCGCACCAAGCACCTCAGCATGCAGGAAATGGAAGCTCGGGCGCGCGAAATGCTCACCCTGGTAGGCCTGGAAGACCGCTTAGACCACCAGCCTCACGAACTTTCCGGTGGTCAGCAACAGCGGGTGGCCATCGCCCGGGCGCTGGTCAACGATCCGGTGCTCATCATCGCCGACGAGCCCACCGGTAACCTGGATAGTAAATCCAGCCTGGAAATCATGAACCTGCTCAAGACCCTCCACGAACGCGGGCGCACCATCGTGATGGTCACCCACGACGAAGAAACCGCAGCATATGCTGAACGCATCATCCACCTGCGCGACGGGAAGGTCGAACGCATTGTTCACAACGAGAAAACGAAAGCGAGGGTAGCCGCATGAAATGGCGAGAAATCCTTCGCGTGGCAGCCGAAGCCATCTGGAAAAACTCTGTGCGCTCGGTGCTCACCATGTTGGGCGTGATCATCGGCGTGGCCGCGGTCATCGTGATGGTTGCGGTCAGCGCGGGCACCGAAGCCACCATCCAAGAAGAAATCACCAGCCTGGGCACCAACCTGCTGTTTGTGCAGTCCAGTTTTGCCCGCGGTGGGCTGGGAAGCAACCCCAACCAAGGGTTGGTTTTTGACGACGCGATCGCCATCGCCGAACAGGTCAAAGGCGTGGCCGGCGTGGTAGTCGAGCAAAACGCCACGGCCAACGTCAAAGCCAACGGCACCACCCTGGAAAACATCACCATCCTGGGCACCACGCCCGACTTCCCCTCAGTGCGTGACATTGAAGTTGCAGAAGGACGCTACTTCAACCAACTGGAGTTAGACCGCAAACAAAAAGTGGTGGTGTTGGGCAGTAGCCTGGCCGAAGAACTCTTCGGCGACGCCAACCCCGTGGGCGAAGTCATCACCGTGGGCAATGTCAAAATGACCGTCATCGGTGTGCTGGCCCCCAAAGGGTTGGTAGGCGAAGTGGACTACGACGCACGGCTCTACATGCCCATTACCGTGGTGTTCCAAAAATTCACGCCTTCCAACCTGGCCAAACTGCGGGGTGACCGCGTGCGCCTCATCTATGTGGAAGTCGCACCCGATGCGGACCCCGAAGAGGTCATCACACAAATCGAACTCCTGCTGGCCAAACGGCATGATGTATCGCTGGATTCCGCAGACTTCACCATCACCACCCAGCAAGACATCATCGCAACCCAAGAGGCCACCACCGCGGCCTTCCGCTCCCTCTTGGCGTGGGTGGCTGGTGTCTCCCTCATCGTCGGCGGTATCGGCATCATGAACATCATGCTGGTCAGCGTGACCGAGCGCACTCGCGAAATCGGCATCCGCCAAGCCATTGGCGCCATGCCTGAAGACATCCAGATGCAGTTCCTGGTTGAGGCGCTCTTGCTGAGCACCGCGGGTGGCATCATCGGCATTGCCTTAGGCGTCGGCGGCGCTTACATCTTTGGCTCAATCAGCGATATGCGCACAGTCATTGTGCCCGAATCCATCGCTTTGGCCTTTGGTTCCGCGGCTGTCGTCGGCGCATTCTTCGGCTACTACCCAGCCACCAAAGCCGCACAACTCGACCCCATCGAAGCCTTGCGCTACGAATAATTCTGCAAAACTTAGCCTTGCACGATCTATCGCCCTATTGGAGAGAACCTAATGAAAAAACACACTTTATTCCGCATCCTCGCCCTGTTCAGCGTGCTTGCGCTGGGGCTTGCGGCCTGCTCTTCCTCTAATGAAGCGGCCGAAACCACCGACCAAGCCGCGGACGTGACCACGCAAACCGATGCGCCTGAGTCCGTCGTTCTGCTGGTAGGCACGTGGAAATTGGACGGCACCCCGCAGGAAATCACTGCCGAACAGGCAGCCAAACTCCTCCCCTTGTGGCAGCTCTTCCAGACCCTCAGCACCAGCGACACCACCGCGCCTGAGGAAGTGGAAGCCGTGCTGAAGCAAATCAAACAGGTCATGACACCCGAACAACTGGAAGCCATTGCCGCGATGAACATCACCCTAGACGAAATGCGCACCTTCATGCAAGAAATGGGCGTATCTGGCCAAGGCGGCGGCACTGGCCCCGGCGGTGGGACGGGTCAGCCCCCTGCGGGCATGGTGCCCGGTATGGGCGGCGGTGGCGGCAACACCAGCGGTCTTTCGCCGCAGGAAATCGCCACAGCCCAGGCCCAGCGCGCCAGCACGGCATCGGCAGAGCGCGTGCCCGGCCCCCTGATGAACGGCTTTATCGAGTATCTGCAAACCAAAGCCGGCCAGTAGAATTTCTCCCTCAACGAAAAACAAACACAGCCCTGCAAAACAGGGCTGTGTTTTTCTTTTTCTGCAAGGGGGCGGGGATGCTCAATTGACCCGAGTCACATACGCACCTGTACGCGTATCCACCCGAATCACATCGCCCTGGTTGATGAACGCGGGCACCTGCACTTCCAAACCGGTTTCGGTCACCACTTTCTTGGTCACACCCGTGGCCGTATCCCCACGCACTGCGACTTCTGCTTCCACCACTTTCATATCCACCGTGATGGGCAGTTCCACATCCAGCGGCTCACCTTCGTAAAAGGTCAGTTTGACCTCCATGCTGTCTTTCAAAAACTTCGCGGCATCGCCCAACACCTGCGCGGGAATGGCAAACTGGTCGTAGGTCTCAGTGTCCATGAAGTAATAGTATTCGCCATCGTTGTACAGATATTGCGCGTTATGGTGATCCAGACGCACGTCTTGCACCTGATTGCCCGAAGGGAAAGTGCGTTCAATAATCGCGCCCGAACGCAAATCGCGCGCCTTGATGCGGATGGTGGCTTTGCCGCGGCCAGGCTTGTGATGATGATAATCCAGCACCCGATACAGGTTGCCGTCTAATTCAAAGGTCACGCCTTTGCGCAGATCATTCACGTCAATCATGGTTTCTTCTCCCTGGAAATGAAATCCCTTCGATTATACCAAACAGAAAGCAAAGCAGGGCGACAGAAAATGCAAGAGTCTGCGGGCTTCCTTACCAACTCAGCAAGGCTTTAGCCTCTTTCCAGATGAACGGCAAGGCCGCCAAAAAGCCGAGCACCGACGCCGCGACCCCGCGCGCCAAAAGGGGTGCAGGCGCATAAGCCATCAACAAAGCGGCCACCAAACCGCCTGCGAGGGCGGCCAGCACCGCGTCTCGGGGGGAAGTGCCAAACGCGGGTACTTCTTTGCGCCGGCGGTGGAGCAAGAAAAGCAACAGCGCGGCTTCAGTGGTAAAAGCAATCGCGTTGGCCAGGCCAATGCCGGTTGCACCAACCAGGGTGCCTTCTGCGCCCAAGTTCTTGCCGGAAATAATGGCCAACACTCCCAAGCCAATATAAGCCGCGCTATTGAGGGCCGATGCAAACAAGGGTGTCTTTGCATCCTGCTGTGCGTAGAACCCCCGGGAAGCGAGTTCCAGCAAGCTGTGCCCAGCCAAACCCAGCAGGTACGCGCGGGTGGTCCAAACCACCAGGCGGGTGCCGCTTTCGCCCAGGCCCAACACGGGCAAAAGCCCGGGCATTGCCACAGCCAACACCGCCGCAATGGGCAGGGTCAGCGCCAGCAGACCCCGCACCCCACGGTTGAACGTCGCGGCAAAGGCTTGCCAATCCCCACGGGCGATTTGCTCCGAAAGGGTGGGTAACAACACTAACCCCAAGGCCGTGCCCAGCAGGGTTTCAGGCACCTGCATGATAAACCAGCCGTAAGCCAATGCGCTGACTGCCCCAGTGCCCACTCGGGAAGCCAGGTTGTCGCGCGCCAGAAAGACCAATTGGATGAAAAACATGGTGAGCACCCGCGGGCCCATCAGACGCAACACTTTGACCACCCCAGGATCACGCAGGCCAATGACAGGCTTCCAGCGAAAGCCATAGCGTATCAGCCCTGGCACCTGAACGCCAAAGTGCAACAACGCGCCCAACAGCACGCCATACACCAAGCCGTAGATCCCCAACCCAAAACCAGGTAGGTGTATTGGTCCCAGTGACAGCCCCTTTTCGGGCGCCAGTACAGCCGCGCCGAAAATCTGCCCCAGGTTGTACATCAACGGCGCCAGCGCAGGCAGGAAGAAATGCTGATTGGCCTGCAGGCCCGCGGTTACCAGGCCACTGAGCGAAAAGATCACTGTGGCAATCAAATCCAGCCGCATCAAAGAAGCCGCCAATTCCTGCTGTTCGGGCGTAAAGCGGGGAGCAATGCCAAATTCCCAACGGATGAGCGGCAGGGCAAAAATGGCAATGACTACCGCCAATACTGCGGTGGTCAAAAAGGCCAAGTTGGCTACCCGAGAGAAGAGTTCCCAAAGGGCATCACGGCCGCGAGTGGTGCGGTATTCCGACAGCACGGGGATAAACGCCATTGCCAGCGCGCCGCCGGAGATCAGCGCGAAGAGCAAATCAGGCAAGTTGTTGGCCGCGTTGAACGCATCCAGTTCCGCGGAAAGCTGAAATTGATGCCCAATGATAATCTGCCGCCCAAACGCAAGCACTTTGTCCACTGCAAAGAGGGCGGTCAGCATCAAGGTGGTGCGGGCAATTCTGGGAAGGGAAAAAATTTTACGCCGCATGGGGTTATCTTAGCACGAGCGGCGGAAAAAATCTACGGGAAAAACATCCACTGCTCTGACGAGTGTTTAGATGGAACATGCAAAAATATTCACCCCAAAGGCAGTTTCATCAAAAAGCCCTGACAGGCCGTCAACCTGTCAGGGCTCAAAATGACGCGTTTGGCTTGTAACCTAGCCATCTTTATGCGGGCACAGCCTCTTTGTCCAAAACATCCTCTGCGGGGCTGCCGGCCATCAGCAAACCCAACTGGGCACGGGTTACTTTGTCCGCATCCACAACAGCCACAATCTTGCCGCGATACATCACAGCAATGCGGTCAGCCAGGGAGAGAATTTCGTCCAACTCCGCCGATACCAACAGCACCGCCGCGCCCTGGTCGCGCATTTCCACAATGCGCTTGTGGATGTATTCGATGGAGCCCACGTCCAAACCACGGGTAGGCTGATTGGCCACCAGCAGTTTGACCGGGCGGCTAAACTCGCGGGCCACAATGACCTTTTGCTGGTTCCCGCCCGAAAGCGAACGCGCGGGGGTGAAAATGCTCGGGGTGCGGACGTCGTATTCCTTCACCAGCCGCTTGGCATTTTCTTCAATGGCCTCTTCGTTGCGCTGTAGGCCTTTGGCAAAAGGCGGTTTGTAGTAGGTGCACAGCACCAGGTTGTCGGCAATGGGGTAAGAAAGCACTAAGCCGTGCTTCTGGCGGTCTTCAGGAATATGCGCCATGCCGTGCTCAATCAGGTAACGCGGGTTGCGATCAGGGGCTTCGTGCCCGCCCAAGACCACCTTGCCGCTTCGGATCTCACGCAGGCCGGTGATGGCTTCGACCAATTCGGTTTGGCCATTGCCCTGCACGCCCGCGACGCCCAAAATTTCGCCTTCGCGCACTTCCAGGGAAACGCCATCCACCGCGATCAAACCGCGCTCGTCTTCCACTTCCAAATCCTGCACCGAAAGCACCACGTCGCCGGGTTTGGCAGGGGCTTTGTCCACCTGGAGCACCACCTCGCGGCCCACCATCATGGTGGCCAGATCTTGCTCGGTGACCTCAGAAGGCGTGGTCGTACCCACCACCCGGCCGCGGCGCATCACAGTGATGCGGTCAGCAATGGCCAGCACTTCTTTAAGTTTGTGGGTGATGAAGATGATCGAAACCCCACGCTCTTTGAGCTGGCGCATGATGACGAACAGTTCTTCCACCTCTTGCGGGGTCAGCACCGCGGTGGGCTCGTCTAACACCAGCACTTTGGCGTCACGATACAGCGCCTTGAGGATTTCCACGCGCTGTTGCACGCCCACGGGCAGGTCTTCGACCACCGCGTCGGGGTCCACTTCCAGGCCGTATTGCTCCGAAAGCCGAATCACAGCCTCCCGCGCGGCCTTCAGGTCCAAGGTCCATCCCTTGGTAGGCTCCGCGCCCAATATCAGGTTTTCGGCCACGGTAAACACCGGCACCAACATGAAGTGCTGGTGCACCATACCAATCCCCAGGCGGATGGCGTCATGGGGGCTATCAATGGTCACCTTTTGGCCGTTGATGTAAATCTCGCCTTCATCGGGGTGATAAAGGCCGTAGATGATGTTCATCAATGTGGTTTTCCCCGCGCCGTTTTCGCCCAAAAGGGCATGGACTTCACCTTTGCGCAGGGTGAAATTCACATGATCATTCGCCAACACGCCCGGGAAGCGCTTGACGATGTTACGGACTTCCAAAGCCAGAGTTTCTTCGCTCATGGGTTGCTCCCAAAAACAAGGTCAGGGAACCGCCAAAGGGCTACAAGCCCTGCGGTTGTATGCCGGGAATCAGCCTTCCTTCTCGTAGGGGATACCGTCGGCCGCGGGGGGACGCGCCCGCCCCACAAAGCCGGCCAGCACCACAATGGTCAGCAGGTAAGGCAACATGCCGATGAATTGATGGGGAATGTGCAGTTTACCGGCAAACTGCAACTGCGTCTGCATGGCCGTGGCAAAACCAAAGAGCAAGGCTGCTCCCCATGCCCCAAAGGGCGTCCATTTACCGAAGATCATCACAGCCAAGGCAACGAAGCCGCGGCCGTTGGTCATGTTGCGTTCGAAGGAACCCACGGCTTCCAGCGAGAGGTAAGCCCCGGCCAGACCCGCCAATGCGCCGCCCACAATGACGTTGACGTAGCGCACCAAATAGACATTGATACCCAAAGTGTCGGCCGCTCGCGGATGCTCGCCCACCGCGCGGGTGCGCAGGCCCCACGGCGTGTGGAAGAGCACATAGTGCACCACGAAGACCAACACAATTGAGGCGTAAGTAATCGGCGGGTTGTCAAACAGCACAGGGCCAATGAGGGGTATCTTGGCCAAAGGCCCCAGTGGAATGGGGTTGAGTTTGCCCTGGGCACTCAACCCAACCTGGTAGAAATACCCTGTAAGACCAATGGCCAGGATGTTGATTACTGTACCGCCGATGATTTGGTCAATCTTCAAAGTCACCGACATAAAGGCCAACAAAGCGCCCAAAACCGCGCCGGTCAACACACCCATCAGCACAGCAAAGAGCAAATTCCCTGTGCGGACGTTGACCATGAAGCCCACGTAGGCTGCCATCAGCATTTGGCCTTCGATGCCGATGTTGATGACCGCGGCACGCTCGCCCAGCAGACCACACAGCGCGCCCAGCACCAACGGCACCGATTGGCGCAAGGTTGAGGCCAACACAGCCTCCGTTACCCGAGGGGAACGCGCGTAGAAGTAGAAGATCACAGCCAAAACCACAGCCGCGATGCTCAAGCCAATTCCCCATCGCTTCCAAAACAGTTTCCAGTTAGCAAACGAAGCCGGCGTGCTCATAAGTCATCACCTCACTGTGAGCCCCAGCCTGTGCTGAGGGTAATCTTTTCGCCTTCCTCGGCGCGAATGCGTAACAACCACCGCACAATCTGGTCGGCGGCCACGAAGAACAGCATCAAAGCCTGCACCACGTCGGTGATTTCCTGCGCCACATGGGCATCAAACTGCATCACGTTGGAACCCGCGCGCATGGCGCCCAAAAGCATGGCCGCAGGAATCACGCCAAAGGGGTTGGTCTTCCCCAGCAGGGCAACGGTAATGCCGTCGAAGCCCAGGTTGGCGTTGAAGCCCGGCTCATACCGGCCGACCACGCCTTGGGTTTCCACCGCGCCGCCGATGCCGGCAAACGCCGCACTGATGACCATGGTCAGAATCACCGTGCGAGCGACCTTCATCCCTGCATAGCGGGCGGCATGGGGGTTTTGGCCCACAGTGCGGATTTCAAAGCCCAGTGTGGTGCGCTGAAGCACCCACCAGGCAAACACCGCGGCCAAAACAGCCAAAATGAACCCAAAGGGCAGCCAGCCCCATGTGGGAAGTTTCGCGGAAGGAAGGATTTCTGGCGTGCGGGCGATGATGTTACCCGGCGAACGATCTTTCAGCGGACCGTTGGCCAGGTAGTCGGTAAAGCCCATCGCGATGTAGTTCAGCATGATGGTGGTAATCACCTCGTGCGCACCCGTATAGGTTTTCAGCGCACCAGGAATAGCACCAAACAAACCGCCCGCGATGGTGCCAGCAATCAGCGCCAGGGCCGCGTGCAGGCCAGGGGGCAGGCCATGCACAGCAAAGCCCACCCAAGCCGCGGTGATGGCGCCAAAGAGCAATTGCCCTTGAGCACCAATGTTGAACAACCCGGCTTTAAACGCAAAGGCCACGGCCAACCCACTGAAAATGAGCGGCGTGGTCTTTTCCAATGTGCGGCGCCAGCCTTCCGCGCTACCAAACGCCCCTTTAGCCAGGGCCACGTAGGCTTCCCAGGCTGACGCACCGGAAAGCTCAATGATGATAGCGCCTATCAAAAGCGCCAAGGCTACGGCACCCAAAGGCACAGCAATGCTTTGGAGAAAGCGCCGCACAGCCCCTTTCTGAGATTGTTGGTTTTGTTGTTCGGCCATCCTCATCCTCATCAATAAGGATTTGCAGCGCTTCACGCGCTGCGTTTTTTAAAACGCTCACAAGCGCATCAAAAACTTCTTGCGCTGTGCTCGTAAAACACGCCATCTAACCTGTGGTTGGGCAAGGCTGAGCGTTTAGGCCCCAGGCGCCAGACCACCTGTGACCGTCTTAGAAAGGGAGCAAAAAAGTAAGGCATATTGTACCGCAAAAAACGCTTTCCAACAAAACACGGCCACAATTACCCATCAAAATTGCCGTTTACTCCACTTTCATCGCGCCCATCAAACGCTCGTAATCGCTCATCCAATTTTGCGCCAATGCCACCAAACCCTGCAGACGCTTGCGCACCTGCTCGTCGGTCATCTTGACCACGTCGTCCAATGCTTGCAAGCCGTCCTGCAGTTGGGTCAGTTGTTCGTTAAGGCGTTCCAGGCGGCGTTCCAGGTCACGGTTGCGCTCATCCTGTGCTAGCATGTAATTGGCCCAGCGTTTTTGGTCGTCGGCCTTGAACGTGGTCCATTCCTGGCGGAAGCGGTCTTCGGCCAACCGCTGCAATTCGGTAATCTCATTGATGCGGCGCTCCATGCGCTCGCTCATACCCTCGAACCGCTCTTGCGCGCGTTTGACTTCCCGCTGCAGTTCATCCCAGGAACGCAGGCGGTCTTCCACCTGCTGGCTGAGTTCTTCCAAACCCTGGAAGCGGCCTTCCCACGATTTCCACGTCCGCTCCCATTTCATCCAGCGGCGGTTCTGGGCTTCCAGAAAATCCTTTTGTTCCTGCTTGCGCTGGTGTTCCGCGGTGCTGAGATCCTGCAGGCGGAGTTCCAGCTTGCGCAAGGTCTCGCCAAACACCTGTATCTGTGCGGCCTGCTCATCCAGGCGCTTGCGGAAGGCCGTGATTTCGCCCTGCACATCCACCAGGCGCTGGGTCGTGCGGTCTTGAGCCTCCTGCAGAAGACGAATGGTGCGCACGCGGTCCTCTTCCGAACGCTCCGCGCTTTCCAAACGGGCTTCCAGGGCTTCGATGGCACGGCGCAGCTCCAAAATTTCCTGCTCCCGCTGGGCCAAGCCCTGTTCCAGCGAAGGCAAAACCTCCAGACGCTTATGCGCCTGGGCAATGTATTCGCGCAAATTCTCCAAATCTTCCCGATAGGCGGCTTCGCTCTCTCGGCGGCGTTTTTCCAGGCGCTTTTCCAAATCCTCCACGCGCTGGGTGGCTTCCTGCTCCACCTTGGCGATGCGCCCTTCCAGTTGGTCAAACCGCCCCAACACCGCGTTGATTTGTGCCAAGCCAGCCCCAAGTTCCTTGACCTGTTCGGTGACCGCGCGGTAATCGCCTTCCAGCGCGACCAAACGCTCCTGCAATGAGAGCAGAAGGCTGTGATCTTTGCGACGCTCTTCTTCTAACCATGCCAAACGTTGTTTCAAGGCATCATCAGCCATTGCTTTCACCTCCGGTCCAACGTGCGGCCCATTATAGCATGGGCTTTACCCCGTCAGATGAGGGAACCATTGGAATAGCGAAGTCATGTGCGGCCACCAAATTTGAGGGAAGAGCCCCAAAATTGCCACCAACGCAATGAGGCCCCACATCCAGACCCGTTCATCAAACTGCTCTTGGGTGCGCCACGCAGGTTCGTCAGCCTCGATGGTCAAAACCCCCAACAACCGAAAGGCCGCGCCAACCAACCCTGCGCTGCCCAGCGCCAGCGCGCCCAACAGCCACGGCGAAAGTGCGGCCGCGCCCTGCCACAGCGCCATGCGTGTGGGGAAGCCAGCCAGCCAAGGCATCCCCGCAATGGCCAGAGGCGCGAGCACCGCACCCGCAGTGAGCCAGGGGTACGATCGGCCTAAACCGCGCAAAGTGCGGTAGGTCAAACCATCGCGACGGCGGCCCAGGCCGCTCAAAGCCAGCGCCCACAATAAAAACGCGGCAATGCGTGCAGGCCACAAGGCAAAAAAGAGGCTCACGCCCTCTCGGCCTCCCAAACCCAGGGCAAACAGCGCCAAACCCTCGTCCAGCAAAATGCCGTAACCCAACACCCGGCCAGCATGACGCTGGAACAAGGCCAACAAACCACCCACAACCACCATCACCGCGCCCACCACTTGAAGCCACTGATACGTGGCCGCGGCTTCCCGCAACCATGTGTAGCGCTCTAAAAACATCAAGCCAAAAACGCCCACCATGCTGGTCACCGCGGTGATGACCAAAGCAGAGGCATAAGGGTGGATTTCTTCGGTGAGCATGGGAATCCAACTATGGAACGGAAACACGCCCATCAACAGCGCCAAACCCACCCCCAACAGCACACTGGCACGCAAAGCCAAATCCGATCCCGGCAGGCTGGTTTCGGTGCCCACCAGCATCCAGCCTGTGAGCAAGATGAAAAGCATTCCCAAGGTTTGGAAGGTGAGGAAGCGCAGGAGCCCACGGCCTGCGGTGCTTCCGGGGGGCGAAAGCAAAGGCACATTGAGCAGTGCCGCGGTTTCGATGATCAGGGCAGCATAGAGGAAAGGCCGCACAGCCAACGCCGCGACCAGCATCGCGGCCAGGCCAAGCCCCAGACCCACAAACGTGGGTTCCATCCGGGCCACCACCGCGCCGGCCAACCACAAGCCAATGCCCAAATAAATCCACACCAACAAGGGCCGTGCGGCTTCGGGCAATACCAACTGCCGCCCCAAAATGTGCATGGTCGGCGTAATCCGAAAACCCCATTCGCCAATCAAACGCACTGGCTGGCCAATGGGCACCCGCCAGGCCAAAACGGCCAGGAAAAAGGCCACTCCAGCCCCTACCCGGGCCGCGCCTCGGGTGGTGCCAGCCAACAACAGCACCACGCCCACGCCTAAAGGGAACAACACCCAAATCAGCGGTGCACTCACGGCAAAGCCTCCTCAGACGAGGCTTCCTGCTCTTGAATCACCAAATAGCCGCCCACCAGCGCCAGGGCCACCACCACCAAAGCCAGCAGGCCAGCCAACAACAACGACTGCTCCAAAGCCGCGTAGAGAATGTCAAACCCGGCCATCACCGTCAGCAAAGCCCCAATCACCCACAAAGGGCGCTGGCCGCGCAAGCCCAACTGCCACATACCCAACGTCATCAAGGCCAAACTCGCGCCCAAGCGGGGGCGATCTACCGGAAACCAGGTCTGCATCATGGGGGTCAGCGAAAGCACCAGGGGCAACACCAACAGCCCGGCCAGCAGGCGAAATACCCACGCGCTGGGGCGCTCGGGCTCGTCCTCTGTGGTGACGTTCCACTGAGAAAGCCCCAACACCGACGCGGCCATCCAGCCGCCCACCAATACCGTAGCGGCCAGCGTCCACGGCCAGGAAAGCGCAATCAGGGCTGTGGCACCTGCATACACCACAGCCAAGCCCCCCAAAAGCCAGCGCCAATTACGGCTCACCAGCATCAAAAGCCCTACGGCAAACAAAATACCGGCCACAATGCTCGGCCAAATCGCGCTCCAAGAAAGATCCATTGCTATGCCTCACCGATGCAACAACACAGCCAGCATCACCAACAACACCAGGGCCCACATGACGCCGCCTTCCCCTTCCAACAGCAGGGAAAAGAAGGCCAACCCTCGCCCCAGCGACCGATAAGTCCACCAAAACGCCGTGCTCACCCAGCGCGTGCGCCATGCAGTGACCAACGCCTCGGCTTGAGCGGCGCGCAAATGGCCGCGGCGCACAGCGCGGAACCAGGGGGCGGCTACCAATAAGGTGGTGACGCCCAACCCCCAAGCCAAAAACGGCGATGCCCCCTGCGGGGAAAGCGCAGGCCAAAAGCGCCAACCCCAGAAAAGGAGCACCCACAGCACCAAGCCCAACAGGGAAAAAGAGCGGGCTTCACGCCCCACCGGCCCTTCTGGCTTAGGCAAGTCAATGCCACTGCGGGCCACGGCCAACCAGGCAATCACCAGCGTCAGCCACGGGAAGACCATCCACCAGCGGTAAGGCGCTTGCCACAAGGCCACCGCGGCCGCAGCCGGGGTAACCGGCCACAAGGTGAGCGGCAAAGCCAAAAGCACAAAGAAGGGCCACAGTATAGCCCCACGATGGGGCGCCAGCGCCATCCCCACTGCGGGGTAAAGCGCCAAAAGCCCCCATGCCAGTGCGGCCTCAGGTGCAGACTGCAAGGCGGCCAGCAAGGCCAAACTTCCCAAAGCCACAGCCGAAGCCCACACCCGCCGCAAAGGGGCCCGTGCCCGCGCCCAACGGTTTGCGCCCCACACCGAGAGCAAAGCCACAGCCACCAGCACGCCAGTGGCCGGTGCGGCAACATCCTGCTGGGCCAGCCAGACCACCGCGGCCAGGGTGGCCAGCAAATTCTCCGCAGCCCAGGTGAGCCGCCAGGGGGGCAAATCGCCAGCCGCCACCGCGGGCTGAGCTACTGCCACAACCAAGCGCAAAGCAATGGCTGCGGCCAGCAAATACTCCGGCGTCATCCACGGCCACGGATGAACCAAAGCCGCCCCTGCGGTCATGGCTAAAACCCACGAAACCGCGCGGCCAAAAGCCACCCAAATCACGGCACTGTTGTGCTTGCTTCGCTGAAAGCGCGTCAGGTCTGCGATGGCAATGGCGCCATCCAAAAAAGCCCACGAAGCCGCAAACGCGGCTGGTGAAAACGCGAGGCTTGCCCAAATGCCGTTGCCTGCCAGCCACAACACCGCGGCCCATCCTCGCCCTTCCGCGGGGTTACGCCGCGGCCGCGTGGCGTCCATGAGCAAAGCCACCAAAGGCAACGCCGCCGCGGTAACCACAAGAGGCCAGTTCAAGGCATTAATTTGCCACACCCCCTGGTTTTGCCAATGCGGCCACTGCCACGTGGCGCTTTTCTGGGGCAGGGTGATCAACACCAACACCCACGCCCCAAACGCGGCCAGCAAGGATGGCCACCACAAACGCGTTGAAGGCACCCGCCAAAGGCTTGCCAAAAACACACCAGCGGCAGCCAATACCAAAATCGCGGCCGCGAGACCTAACCATAACATATCGTTTGACCTCCGCGCGCCATTATAGCACAGGGGCGCGCTGCCGTTCTCAATGCCTGCTCAAAACCTTGCATGCGACAGGACGACGCTTTCCCTCTCGCCCAGTAGGCGCGGTGAGGCTGAGGAACGCCTACGCCGAGCGACACCGAGGTGTGAGAGCAGAATGGGTTATATGAGGTTTCTGCGCCCTCAGCCCATCGCTCCGCTGGGAGCACTTTTTGCTGTGAAGTGCTCGTTGAAAACGGCCTCCTTGAGCAATTTTCCAATAGATCCTAAACCACGAGCGACGCGGGATGCCGCGTCGCTCGGCTCGTCAAAATAGCTTTGAGGTTTTGCGCTTACAAAATCGTGGGTTGACCGCAGTGCAGGTACTGCCCCATGCCGCGACGGCCTAACCATTCGCCCTCGCGCACGATAAGATGCCCGCGCAAATACACCTGCACGGGGAAGCCTGTCAGTTCCCAACCTTCGTAAAGGTTGTAGTCGGTGCGGTGCTGGGCCACTGCCACGCCGTAGGTCACCTTCATGTCAGGATCCCACACTACAATATCCGCGTCACTACCGGGCGCCAACGTGCCCTTGCGAGGATAAAGGCCAAAAATCTTCGCAGGGTTGGTGCTGGTGTAGGCCACGAACTGCTGGGGCGTCAGTCGCCCTTTCACCACACCCTCGGTCCACAGCACAGGCAGGCGGTCGCCCACGCCAGGCAAGCCATTGGGGATCTTGGTAAAGTCGTCCTTGCCCAATTCCTTGCCAGGGATGGCGATTTCCTCACCTTCGTAAACAATGGGCTTGGTGCCATCGTAGAAGAAGGGGCAGTGGTCAGTGCCAATGGTGCTCATCCAGCCCTGCTCCAACGCGTGCCAGAGCATGTCGTTGTCGGCCTCGGTGCGCATGGGGGGCGAGCAAATCCACTTGGCACCGTCGGGGCGCTTCAAATCCTCTTCGGTGAAGAAAAGATACTGAGGGCAGGTCTCACCCATTACAGGCACGCCTTGTTCTCGGGCATACTGGAGCATTTCCGCACCGCCCGCGGTGTTCATGTGCACCACATAGAGGGGCGCTTCGGCCTGAGCGGCCAACATTGCGCCCCGCAACACAGCATCCACTGCACCTTCCGGCGGGCGGGTGCGCGCGTGCCAAATGGGCTCGGTATGGCCTGCTTCCAGGGCTTCCCGCACCAAAATATCAATCACATCGCCGTTTTCCGCGTGGAGCATGGTCAAAATGCCATGCTGCCAAGCCAACCGCATGGCCTCGAAAATCTCGCCATCCTGCAAGCGCAGGCGACCATTGTAGGCCATGAACACCTTGATGCTGGTAATGCCCCATTCGGGCAAGCGGGGGAGTTCAGCCCGGGTGCGGTCGTCCCAGCGGGTAATGTTCATATGGAAGCCGTAATCCACCGCGGATTTTGCGGCCTTCTGCCGCCAAGCCTGATAGGCTTCTTCCAGGGTCGGCCAGTCTTGGGGGATGAAATCCATAACGGTGGTGGTGCCGCCAAAGGCCGCGGCTTTGGTGCCCGTGTAGTGGTCATCCGACGACACGGTGTTGAACATGGGCAAATCATAGTGCACGTGCGGGTCAAAGCCGCCAGGGAGCAGGAATTTGCCCTGAACGTCTACCACCTGCGCATCGGGGGCGGTCAAATCTTTGCCCACCGCAACAATGCGCTCATCGGCCACCAGAATATCGGCCTCGAACATTTCAGAAGCGGTGATCAGCGTACCACCACGGAACAACAGTTTGTCAGTCATAATAAATACCTCCTCCATGGACAAAACGAAGGGCACTCACGCACCCATTTCGCGCAATTCCTCTTCCAACTGCGCCAGTTCTGCTATCCGTCGTCGCCAGCGCCAAATCAAACTGAGTACATAAATGGCCATGCCGCTGAAAATAACCGCATAGCCAGCCACCATGTAAGATTGGGTATCAGGAACCATCACTGCCTCCTTGATTTATTCGCTCAACTTCATCCGCAGGCGCTCGACTCGCTCGGTCAGTTCGCCCAAACGCACCCGATGCCAGAGCAAATCCACAAACAGCACCGTAAACGTGAACAGGCTAAACATGAAAGTTTGGAACATCTTGGGCGATAACTGCGCGCTACTGCTGGTAATCACCACCGGATGGATGCTCCGATACAGCCGAATGGAAAGGAACGTCAGGGGCACACTCAAGAACCCGACAATGGCATAGACCGCGGCGTAGCGTGCGCGGCGGTCAGGGTCTTCAATGCCTTGCCGAAGCATAAAATAAGCCACATAAATTAATTCCATCACTGTCACGGTCACCAGGCGGGGATCCCATGTCCACCACGTGTTCCAAATCGGCCGCGCCCAAATGGAACCGGTGATAATGCCAATCAAGGAAAACGCCAGGCCAATTTCCACTGCCGCAACTTCCAACACATCCCAAAAACGGTTGCCCTTGGCCAAATACACCCCGCCTGCAACCGCGGCAACGAAAAAGGCCAGCATACCAATCCAATTGGCCGATACATGGAAGTAAAACACCTTTTGCACCATCCCCATGGTGCGCTCCATCGGTGCATACAGGAACACCATCAGCGTGGCAATTGCCAGCAACAAGATGCTTACAATATCCAAAACTTGCAACATCTTCGGCTTTGGGGGCATAGACTATTCCTCCACAACGTAGTCAAACACAATAAAGGCCACTGCGATGAAAATCACATCGTACACAAGCAGGAGATTGATCCAAGGCTGAATGTCGGTCATGGGAAGGCCGCTCAAAAAGCCGGCGCTCCCTTTCACCGCGGCAATCAACACCGGCAACGTCACCGGGAAGAGCAAAATAGGCAACAGCATATCGCGGGTGCGGGCTTGCACGGCCATGCTGGAAAGCAGCGTGCCTACGGCCACGTATCCCACAGAACCCAACGCAATCATCAAGAGCAACCCAGGACGAAAGAGGTTGACGTTGTAAAGCACGCTGTAAAGGGGCAAAACCACGGCTTCGACGATGAGCATGAAAGCCAAATTCGCCACGGCTTTGCCAAAATAGATCGCGCTGCGATCCATAGGCGCCAGCAAAAGGCCATCCAAACAGCCACGATCCTTTTCCACCGCCATTGAGCGGTTGAGCCCCAGCGTGCCCGCGAAGATGAAGGTCACCCACAACACGCCGCTGGTCACGCTTCCCCTGGTTTTGGGGTCCAAATCCAGAGCAAAATTGAAGGTCAAAATCACCAACAGCGCGAAGACCAGCATGGCCGAAAGCAGTTCACGGCTGCGAAGTTCCGCGGTGAGGTCTTTCCACACCACTGCGCGGGTGGCACGCCACAAACTGGTGCGTTCATTGGAAGCCGGGGTCATGCACGCACCTCCGCAGGGGCGGCCACAGCCGAGCGGTAAAAGTCCAACAACTGGGTGTCGGCAATTTCACTGCGCTGCACCGAAGCCGCAATGCGGCCGCGAGCCAAAACGTCGAACCGCGAAGCCAGCAAAGCAATGCGGCTGAGATCGTGGGAAGTCATGACCACAGTGCGACCTTGCGAAGCCACCTGCTGAAGCACCTCGTCGAGCATGGCGCTGGCATCCTGGTCAAGGCCGGTGTAGGGTTCATCGAGCAAAAGCACTTCGGGGTCGTGCAAAATAGCCCGAGCGATGGCCAGCCGCTGTTGCATACCGCGCGAGTAAGTGCGCACCAAATCCCTGCGGCGGCGGTAAAGCCCAACCAAGCGCAGCATTTCCGCGATGCGCTCTTCCAACGCGGGCACGTCGTATAGACGGCCAAAAAAGCGCAGGTTTTCTTCTGCGGTCAGGTCGCCATAGAGCAAAGGCTGATGGGAAACCACGCCCAAGCCCCGCCGCACAGCCGCGGCCTGATGGGGCAGGCGGTGTCCAGCCACCCATACCTCGCCCGCGTTGGGGCGGCTCAGGGAAGCCAAAATGCGCAGAAACGTGGTCTTCCCCGCGCCGTTGGGCCCCAAAAGCGCCACAAACTCACCGCGGGATGCGGTAAAGTCCACCCCCCGAAGCACGGTTTTCAACCCAAACCGTTTGACCAGGCCCGTCACCTGGATGAGTGGTGCTTGCGTCTCCGTCACGATTGCGTCTTCTCCAAAGCACGCTTCAAACGCGCTTTCAGCGCGGCGCGGCGTTCCTGATAAGCCTCTTCAGAAATCTTGCCTTCGCGATACAAATCGTCCAACGCGAGGATGGCGTCCATCAGAGTTTCAGGGTCTTCAGCCTCGGGCGCTTCTTCAGGCTCGCTTTCGGCTGTTTCAGGCGCTTCGTCTTCGCCTTCCTCCAGCATACCTGGGCGCTTGGTCAGCACCACAGCCACGGCAATCAGTGCAGCCCCAATAGCCATCAACCCAATGGCCAAACTGGTCTTGGAATTGCTGGTCAGGCTCAAACCCGAAGAAACCCGCTCCACGGTGAAGGCCAGGTCTTCGCCGGCTTTGAGCGCATCCATATTGTACACATGATACGCACTGCCCTGGCTATCGGATTGCACGCCGCTGTCCACCAAGCGGTCGCCGCTCATGGTCAACTCGCCTTCCGGCACCATCAACACAGCCGCGGCCACAGGCAAAGGCACCGGATGGCTTACGGTCAACCGCTTGCCTTCAAAGGCCAGATCGTAGGCAAAGACTTCCTGGGTGGTGTGCTGAGGATAGACCGGCATCAAATCGCCAAAACCTTGAGGCGTTTGGACGTACCGGCCGCCAATCACGCCATCCTGGAACTGCAAATTCATCGCGCCAGCAGGCAAATCAAAGGTCAAGGCCGGGTCGTCGGGGGTTTCGCCCACCACGGTTTTATCACCCGTGTTGGTGATGACGTAAATCTCCACCACCTCCAGCACCTGTTCCCCGTTCAGGCTGGCAAAAACGTGCAGCCGGTCCACCTGAAGCGCGCTATGGTCGGTGGTAGTTTCGTAAATGGAAAACGGCAAATCGAGGGTGGTTTCACCAGGCGGCGCTGACGCGCTCCGCGAGCCGTAAATCACATTTTGGTACTCTGCCGTAGCAAAGAAAATCCGATTAGGCGCGTTGGGCACATCGTGGAACACAAACTTGCCGTCCGCGTCCACGGTGGTGGTGTCGGAGTAGGCTTCCTGCATGTCGTCGTAGCCATACAAAGTCACCTGCAGATCGGGCGGCAAAGAAGCCCCAGCCGTGCCGTTGGTCACCTGGCCGGTGATGGTCAGCACGCCATGCACCGATGTGGCCGTAGGCGTGGGGGCTTCAGAGGCGGTTTCCGTGGGGGAAGCCGTCGCCTCCGCGGCCACAGGCGTGCCTTCGGCCTGGGGCGTTGCAGTTTCCTCTGCCACTTCTGTGGCTTCGGGCGTGGCTGTCGCT